>CAZSPO010000234.1:0-6078 GCA_964608775.1 uncultured Chthoniobacterales bacterium
AGCTTTGACATGACGTAACATTAATTTAATTAACCACGTCATGTCAAACAGATCCCTTTTTGCAGCTTGAATGACCTGATCGTTGACGAGCAGACCAAACAGCACTACTGAGACTACATGATCGTCAGTGTCTGAGAATCCAAGGCGCGTCTGAGCGAACTCTTGGCGAAAGCAAATGCGGGAGTAGAAGTGGTGATCACAGTGCGTGGAAAACCCTGCGCTCGAATCGTTCCGCTGCAATTGGAACGCGGAATCCCGGACATGCAATCTTGGGCGGGGGAATTGGAAGCGCGAGCACGAGAAGCAAAAGCAACTTCGCTTGATTCTTCGAGGGAAATTCTCAAGGACCTCCGGGAGGAGCGTTGGTGATGCCGGATTACTGGGACACGAGTTGTCTGCTCAAGTTGTATTAAGACAGGCGGAACAGATTGCCGCCAAATGCTACGGAGCCGCAGACCCCATTTTTCTCCGCACACTGGATGGGATTCACTTGGCGACAGCGCAAATAGCCAAGAGTCCCACCATCATTTCCACCGATGAGAGGATGAATGCCGACGCTGCGTTTCTCGGGCTGAATCGCTTTTCCGGGTAAGCAAACTTCCTAACGATCCGCTTGAAGAGGCGGTGGAGAGGACAGGCGAAGCATGAGGCGCGGCCCCCGTCTATTTAGCAGGGGTGGTCAAGATTCGCGTATTCGTTGCTCCCATCACTCCTATTCCTCCCATCATCGAGGTCGTCCCAGTCCCCTACACCAACTTCGCCCTCACCCCCAACCAATTCGCCATCGCCAACGCCCTCGATTTCGAACGCTTCTACCATCCCACCGGCCCTTTCGCCCCCTTCACTGCCCTCTGGGATACGCTGCCTACCGACGAACTCCCCTTCCTCTTCGAACAACTTGCCCCCACCCAGATCAGCACCGTCGTTAGCACCACCCTCAGCCTAAGCCAAAGCAACGCCCTCCGGTTCGCCAACCGCATGCAAACCCTCCGCACCGTCGGGGTCCAACCCTTGGAAGCCGAATTCGGCGCGAAAGACAGCCCGATGATGTTAGAAACCGATCCCAGAAAATTCGGCCTCTGGTTTGAAGGCGGCGGCAGCTTTTCTAATATCACCGGTGTCGCAGGCAGTCGCGGCTTCGGCATCGAGTCCGGCATCGCCAATGCCGGACTCGATTACCAGGTCAGCCCGGACTTGGTCCTCGGATTTTTCGCTGGTTACCAGGGAGCCGAGACCACCATCGACGCCAATGGCGGCCAGATCGAAGTCAACGGCGGCGGCGGCAATCTCTTCGCCCTCTATCAAGCGGGTGACACCGGCTTCTACCTTCAAACCATGGCCGGAGCCAACGCCAACGCCTACGACACCCGCCGTAACTTCCTCCTCCCCGGCTTCGGCATCGCCACCGCCCGCGGCAACAGCGACGGCATCGAATTCAACACCAACAACGCCCTCGGCTGGCAGGGCAACGTCGCCGGATTCCAATTCAACGCCGAAGCCGGCATGCGCTACGCCTGGGTGGAAATTGATCGGTTCAACGAAACCGGAGCCTTTCCCTTTAACATCGCTTACAACAACCAAACCGGGGAAAGTCTCCAAAGCGTCCTGACCACCCGCATCAGCCGTCCGTTCGAAGTCGCAGGCAAAACCGTCATCCCCGAACTCCGCGCCGGTTGGCGGCACGAATATCTCAATCAAGAGCTGGAGACCACCGGCCGTTTCACCACCGGCCTCGGCACCCCATTTAACATCAACACCAAAGGCACCGGTCGCGACATCGCCGACCTCGGCGCAGGCGTCACCATGCTTCTAACAAACTCCCTCTCTCTCACTCTCAACTACGACGCCCAACTCGCCCAAGATTACACCTCCCACAACCTCACCGCCCTCCTGCGCCTCGCGTGGTAGTCAGACTTTCCATTTATTCTAGCGAGCAACAGTTTGACTAAATCTACCCTAATGTGTGATAAAACTAGGGCTGTTTTTATCAAATATTAACCGCTATTCCCCCCCTTGGAAAACAGGCGGCTCGGATGGCGGCTTTAAATGCGCTGGGCGAGTGGGCCGTTGCGAAGTCGGCCAGGGCCTGGGGGGCGATCTTTGGAGCCGTTCCCATTGCCAATGCCCGCAGCGCCCCGGCAAGCGCGGCAATGTCACCCTCGGGCACCGTTATCCCGAGGTGAGCCTCCTGCACCTGTCGGCCCAACAGTCCGCCGTCCGTCGCGATGACCGGTCGCCCGGCGGCGGCGGCATTCACCAACACGCCGCTCGATCCGTAGTGACCCCGATAAGCGAGAAGGAGGCGATCGGCCGCGCGAAAGATTTGCACCCGCTCACGTTCACTCAAAAACCGGTCGATCACCCTGGCGGACCCGGCCCGTTCCAACCGACGCAATTGTTTGCGCAAGTCGGTGGAAGGCTCAAGCCGACCGGCGCAGACTAGGAAAGGACGCTCAGCGCTCGGCAGAGATTCCAAAGCGGCGATCACCCATGGCAAGCCTTTGCGTCGGCTGCCCGTGCCAAAATGGAGCGCGACCGCCCGGTCAAGCGGCAGTTTCCAAATGGCGCGCGCCTCCTCCTGGCTGATCCGATAATCGCCGTCCCACGGATCCGGTGTCACCCAACACAGGGAACGCCAGGCCGGATCTCGCAGGCGGTCCGGAAGACCGGCATCGACGAGGAGGAGTCGGCGAAACCAACCTTCGCGGGCGAGTTTGCTAAAACCGAGCCGTTTCCAGGCGTTCCCCAGTCCTCGACTGCCGACTTCGATAAAGCGCGGGCGAAGGTAGAACCCGGCGAGCCGACCGCGGAGGATCGCGGGGGGGCGCCACCCGAGAGCGGCGCGGCGACACCAGGAGGAGGCGAGGAGATCGAAGCTGTTGAAGAAGAGCAGTTCCGGGCTCCATTCAGCGATCCAGCGGCCCAGCTCGCGGGTCACGACGGTGCGGTTCGGGCGGGGGTCAGAGGAGAGAAAATGTTGGGGAACCTGCGCGAGCCAGGGCCCGGTCTGCTCGGAGAGTCGGCGGCGGATGTGAGAATCGCCGTTCAACCCGAAGCGAACTTCGCAACCCATCTCCGAAAAGGCCTCGTTCACGAGTCGAAGGTAGAAGCCATGATGCCCCCCGCTTTGCAATTCTACCAAAGCAACCGAAGCCACCGGCCTGGGAGGGGAGGAATCAGCGGCCATCAGATGTGGGGCAGGCGGGGTTCGGCGCGATGACCTTTCACAACCAACCAACGGCCCGGCTGCCACCATTTGCGTCGGCGACCGACCGGCGGCTGTGGGCTGGCCAGCAGACGTTCCACATGATCGCAGAGGGCGGCTGCGGAGAAGGCGGCGTTGGGCTGGTTGTTATGGAAGTAAGGTTCGGTATGGTATTGCGCTTGGAGCGTTGGATCGCCATCGACGGCAGCCACCCGCTCCACCAGGGCGGCATCATTGGGATAGTCTGTGGCCTGAATAAAGCTGCCGGGATTGAAATCTTCCGCCACCGTCGGGTCGCCCCAGTAAATGGGAATGCAGCGGGCTTCCATGGCTTCGAACAGTTTTTCAGTCGTGTAACCCGGCAGCGCTTTGTTTTCGAAGGCGAGGGCGAACCGATAAGGTAGAAGAAATTCGCGTTTCGCATCGTGCCCCACCGGGAGCGGCCCGCCGATGTTATTCGCGTAGCGCCCACCGGAGTCGACCGTTTTATATCCGGAAAGTGCGTGAAAAAAAGCGATGCGACGCGAGGTCTTTTTCGGATGTGCATTGGAGACAACAAGCGCGCAAAACTTCGTCTTGAGCCTGGGAATGCTTTCTCCCTCCCAAGGCTGGCGAATGAGCGCTTCGGCCCGACCGCGCACCACGTAGTAGGGGAGACGATAATGCCGGGGATCTTCTAGTCGATGACAGGTCCAAGCCGCGTCGCATTGATGCCAATCTGGCAGAATCGTTTCTTCCGTCCAAAAAATGCGGGGGCACGGGTAAAGCCGGTGGGCCTGACCGAGGTGACTGAAAATCAGCAGGTCGGGCCGGTCGCAAATGACCACCTCCCAGCGATGGGCGAGCGTGCGGGTGAAGAAGTTATGCGATTTCTCAAAGCCGGGATAAAAATCGGCAAAATCGATTCGCAGCCGGGGGCGACGATTCATGAGCGCCTCCCTTCTGGGGCGAGGAGTTCGGAGGCGGCTGCGGCAATTGCCGTCGCTTTGATCCCGGCGAGTCCCGACGGCGTGGCTTCGCCGACGAGAATGCGGGTCGTGCCGAAGTCGGGAATCCATTCGTCCATCGCGGCATACCGCCGGAACCAGCCGACCATGGGGCAGCCCGCGAGCATGGCCAGATGCAGCGCCCCGGAATCAGCCCCGAGATGGAGGGAAGCCCGTTGGAGGAGAGCGCCGAGGGTGAGCAGGTCGAGGGAACCGGCGAAAAGGCGATCGGGCGGAAAGGGGAATTGCGGCAGGAGTTGTGCAAGTAAAGCCCTCTCCCGGTCGGAGGGTGCGCAGGAAACGACCACCGCCAGATCGGGCTGCGCCCGCCGGAGGGCGAGGAGCGTTTCCGCCAGGATTGGGGCGGGGAGTTGTTTGTAATCGTCGTTGGCGAACGGGCTGACATGGACAAAGGTTCCGAGCCCGGTGAGTGCCGCCGCCGCTTTTTCCCGATTTTCCTGGGGGAAATCCGCGTCGAACCGGGGGGATTCACCGGGGAATCCGGCGAGCCGCAGCAGCTCCAGGTTTTGCCGATAAACGGGGGTCCGACCGCGGGGCACCTGGGCGTGGTGGGTGTAAAGGGAGGGCCAAAACCAGGGCCCCCCCCCATCGGGCCGTCGTCCGAATCGAAGTGGAGCCCCGGTCAACCGGGTGAGAATGCTCGACCGGTCGGAGCCATTCAAATTCACCACGACATCATAACGGGCGCGGCGGAGGGCGGCAATCCGAGCGCCGTCCTGCCACGGCTTGGGACCTTTGGGATAACGCGGGTAGCCGAGCGGGTGATCGATCCAAGGGGTGGCGGCGAGCAGGGGTTGAATATGCTGAGCCACCATAACCGACAGATCGGCTTCGGGAAAGCAGGCGCGGAGATGGCGGACAGCTGGCAGCAGGTGAATGGTGTCGCCTAGAAATCCGAGGTCGAGCACCAGAATCTTGCCGTGGGGAGGAATCTGATCGAAAAAGGCCATGCGGCGGGAGAAAGATCCGGTTTTGACACAGCCTGGGCCGCTTCGCCACTCAATCCGACATCGTTGAAGACGCTCGCCATCAAGTTTAAATATCTCGGGGACGTCGTCCTGATGCTTCCGGCGCTGGCTGCCTTGCGGCGGGCTGATCCGCAGGGGGCGCTGCATGTGTTGGTGGCGGAAGAAGCCCGACCGCTTGTGGAAATGGCGGGATTGGCAGACCAAGTCTGGACATTGCCACGACGGTCGCGCAACCCCCTGGCAGCGGGTCGCCTGATCCGGGCGTTGCGAGGGGAGCGATTTGATCGGTCGTTTGACTTTGTCGGCAATGATCGCGGGGCTTTTCTGAGCCGGATGATCCGGGCCAGGGAACGATTTGGATTGACCCCGCCGCTTGGGTTTTTCGGGCGTCACAGGGCCTACCATCACGCCACCCCCGATCCGGGAGGGGGGATGCATCAGATTGATCGGGATTTGCATTTGGCTGCGTTGGCGGGGGTTGACGTGGCGGGGGTGGGCGAGCCCCGGTTGCGGCCGGATCCTCGGTTAGTGGAAGAAGCTGCGGTGTTGGTGCCCCCGCACGCGGCCCTCCTTCATCTTTCGACCAGCCAGCCGAAAAAAGAATGGCCCATCGCCCATTGGAGTCGGATCGCGGATTTGTTGGAAGAACGTCGGGTGCCAGCGATTTTTTCGGCCGGCCCGAGCGAGCGGGAGCAGGCCTTGATCGGAGAGGTGTTGGAACACCGGCCTTATAGTCGACGACTGCCTCAGCTCGATTCCCTGGCGCTTTTTCTTGCCGCCGTTTCTCGCGCTCGGCTTTTGATTGCCTGCGACACCGGGCCGCTCCACATGGCGGCGGCGCTGGGGGTGCCGACGATGAGTTTTTTTGGTCCGACCCCCGGCTGGCAATGGCGACCGC
>CAZSPO010000235.1:0-6068 GCA_964608775.1 uncultured Chthoniobacterales bacterium
TTGGTGGCGGAACGGCGGCACCAGGATTGGCAGGTGGGACAGTGGGGTGCGTGATTGAATCCGGGCTAAAAAAAAGCCTGCCCCGCGCTCAGGCAGGCTTTTTTCCGTTAATGGATGGGTGTGGGTTGTGCGTTCATGATGCGAGGACCACTCCGGCAGCACCGTCGAAGAGCCCGTGAAGGGCTTCCCCTCGGGTGATGGCGGTGTGGGGATTGATGCCCTTGAAGGCCTCCGTGAAGGCGTTGAAGAGCGACCAGGCATTGCGTGGACGAAACGCTTCGTGAGTGGGGTTGCGCCATTCACCCAAAACTTCCGGGATCTGGCTGGTGGTGATCGCTCGACAGTCTGTGGCCTTGATCACGAGATCGTGTGCCCGACTGTCATTGACCCGCAACTCGCGGTAGGCATCGATCCGATTTTCCAATTGCACGAGATGGGTGCCGAGTTGTCCGACCGCGCGGGCGGTCAGTTGCCGGAGATCTCGCACGGCGAAACGGGTGTGTTTGCGCCGGATCTGAATCAGGCCGGAGAACGAAAGGTTGTCGCAGACAAAGACCCTGGTCCCGGCGACAATGCCAGCGGGAAAGGTTTTGTCGTGGCTGTTGCGCAAGCCGACGACCCAGCCGTGTTCGCGATTGTGTCCATCGCAGGACTGGCCGGGTTGTGCCACTTCCAGCAAGCCAAAGTAGCGATTGCCGTCATGACTGATGGCGTGGCTTTCGGCGAGCAGTGCGAACCCGACTTCACGAAGTTGGCCCTCGACCTCTTCCACCAAATGACGATGGGGAAGCGGGAACCAAGTGTCGGTGTGTCGGGGAGTGGGGATTCCGAAGAGTTTCTGACGCTCAACGATTTCCCCGCCGCAGTGCAGCAACATGGGGTTTCGGGTTGCAGGCGGGAGCGCCGGGCGTGCGGTATCGGCAGACCCGGTGGGGTCAAAGAGGGTGTGAATCATAGTAGGTTTCTTAGTTGGGTTGGGTTGCTTTTGGGTTGGCTTCCGGAACGAAATCGGGGCCGGGCACGCTGCTATTGCGCACCCGACCCCGGTGTTTCTCGTCGCCAAATTGTGTTAGTTTGCGGTGTTAGAACTTCACGCCCCGCAGCGTGCGGAGGGTGTCGCGGATGGCTCGGATTTCTTTCGCCTCGGATCGTTGCTCTCGGACGGCTTGTTTGAGCAAGAAGGCGAGTTCACTTACCCCGCCAAGCGTCTCACGCAGCGAACTCTTGAAAACGTCGAGTCTCTCAATGGCTGCTTCGATCGCCGGTTTATTTTCGCTCTCTCTATCCTGAGCATCTGCTGGGGCAAGACGCTCGTCGTGCTGCTTAGCTGGCTCCGTGTGGATGGCTTCGGTGTTCGGATGTTGGTTTTCTGGCATGGGATTCCTTTCTGTTGTTTCAAGGTGAGGTTCAGGTGGTGCCGGCTCCGCCAGTGGGGCGGGGTTGGCTGGTGGCGAGGGGTCGTGTTCCCTGGTGCGCAGTGGCATGACGATGAGTTGACGACCTTCCGCGCTGAAGCGTATCGGCGACATTTGATCAATGAACTGAATAGAGGTGAGTCCGTAACGCAGGGCTCTGAGGGCATATTCGCGGTTCAGGGTGATGGTAATGTCATGGCCTTCTATTTCTTCTGCATTGATGCGAAGACGCTCGGCTTTCTGCCCGTCAGGGTGATGACCCTTGATCCAGAGTGTCTTATTCTCTTTGTAGAGCGTGACGGGTTTGTCGCGGACCTCTTCGCCGGGGAGTCTGGTCAGTGCGTCCAACAGCTCGGTGGCCCCTTCACTTCCGAGTTTGATCTCGGTCTTGAAGGTTTCGCTCTGCGGAATGACTTGCCGGTAGTTAGGGTAATTCCCATCGATGGCCTTCGAGATTAGACTCCATCGTCGGCTGGAGATTCGCACCCATCCCGGCTTGTCTATGCCTCCGGCACCTTTCTCGATGGGCTCAATGGAGAGTCGCCATTCGCCGTCGGCGAGGAAGGGGCGCCATACGAGGAACTTGCGATCCGGGATAATAACCGGCTCAGCCAGGGGCAACTGAAACGAATTTGCCGAGTAAAGACAGCGACCATCGGTGCCGACGAGGTAATGAGCATCGGGGCGCGAGGTGTCGATAAAGGCCCCCTGGAGCACGCAACGAGATGCATCCGAGGATGCACAGGCTAGTGCTTCGAGGAGCGAACTGCGCACCGAGGGGTCCAGGGGAATCTCTTCACCATGGAAGGCCGGAATTTGAGGGAACTCCGAATCCGGGATCGGCTCGATCCGCAGGGACATTTTCTGAGTGCCGACTGGATACCGCAGAACCGGGGCTTCTTCGCGATCGGAGAGCAAGAGTTCCAAGTGTTCCTGATTCGGCTGACTCTTGACAAGACGCACGAGATCCGAGTGGGGAACCAGAGCGCTTGCGGGCTCGCCAGGCGAGGGTTGTTCGAGGCGGACACGGGTGAATGTATCCAGGTCTGTGGTCGTGAGGTGGACCCAGCCTTCTGGGTCGCGGCTGATTCGCACGGTGGCGAGGACGGGTAGGGTTGGGGATTTCGACATGACTTTGCCGAGTCCCTGAAGTGCCGGTCGAAGTTCGTCGACCGGCAGGGTGATGATAGTGGAGTGATGCATGTGTTGGGTTTCTTTCGTTGTTGGGCGCATGGAAAAGGCGGATACGAATCCCTTTCCATCCGCTTGGTTGGGTCCTTTGGGGGTTGCTGTGTTGGGGGTGTTCTGCAAAGGCAGAGGATTCAGTAGCCCTCGATTCGTTGGGTGCCGATAAGACGCCCCGTTTCATCGAAGGCTCTGAACTCGCAGTAGCTGACTGCGGGGTCTCGAAACTCCGTGATGTGAATTTCAAGACGCTCAATTTGCCCGACGATTCCGGGATGAAACCCGGGACCGAAGGGCGGTGAAGCGGATGCCTGCCTTCTGGCACGCGCTCCTTCGAACTGGGATTCAAGTTTCATCGGCTCGCCGTTCAGGCTTGGGACCGGAACTTGAGTTGATGGCGGGTGCATTCCTCGGGGGTGATGTCATCGCGGACACCGAGGGAGCGGGGCTGAATCAGCGCTCCGCTCTCTCGCATGGCGTAGAGGTAGCGCACTTCAATGACCTGGCCCTTCTCAGGGACGGGTTGGTTCATGGGAATGGCGACATTCCCAGCGGGGACAAGTCGACCGTTGTCGAACAAGGCGATGGCGACGCTGCGTTTCTCGTTGATTTTTCTAACAATCACCGAGGCGCTCTCGACGAATTTGAACTTGAGCTGCGGGCCATCCGCCGAGGGGCGTCCCGGCGTGTAGGGAGCGCTGAGTTGTTTGAAGACCACGCCTTCGGCTCCAATCCGTTTGAGTCGGTCAAAGCATGAGTTCTTAAGGGCAGGCTCGACGTGGGTTTCTACCCATCGGATGTGGGGCGATTCGAAGCCGGGACCGTCCATGAGCAAGTCAAGCAGACAGCGCAGGCGTTCCCGATACGGCAGCGGGCGAATCTCTTTCCCCCGCCATTCGAGCAGGTCGAACACGTGAAGGACATCATCAACGGCTTCGCCATCAATGACGAACTCATCGGGGACTAACCGGAGCACCTGCTCCAGAGCCAACGGCAGTCCACAGAGGAATCCGCGACGGTTGATCCCGGTGACTTGATCACCCGACTTGGTGACCAAAAGACGCCGCCCGTCATGTTTGGCTTGGAGACAATAGGCCCGGCCGTCAAGCAGGAGGGGCAGACGCTCCTCGGCCACAGGGTTGAGGAGTTGGGGCAGGATGCTGTTGGGGGCGGGTGAGCCGGTGCTGTTGCGATAGAGCGTTGCGTCAGCTCCCGGGGTGTATCCTTTTGCCAGCTTGGAGCGGATCAGCCGGTCGAAGATGGCGTTGGCTTTTTCCAACGAGACGGGAACGTTGTTCTTGAAACCCGTCTGCAGGGTAGTGCCTCGTCTGCCGTATGCGAATTCGACAACAAAACCGGCTTCGCGTGGGGCGATGGAGGCTTGGTAGACTTTATCCGAGCCGGCGGTCTGACAATAGAGGGTGGTTGTTTGCATGAGTTGATTGCCTTTCTGTTGAAATAAGAAAGGCCTGAGAGCGGATGAACGCTCCCAGGCCTCTCGGGTTGGGTTGTTGTTGGTGGGTTGCTTGAGAACTCAGCGCCTGCGCCATACAAGCCAGGCACCAAGACCGATTCCGCCAAGAATGGCGCCAGGAATGAGCGCCGGGCCGAGTGAGGCCAAAAGCGACATCACAGCCAGGGCGACGAGCAGAAGCGCGATCACAGGGATGACGCTCATCATGAGTCGGAGGAGATTATTCATGATCACCACCTCCACTCTTGAAGATCGCGATCACGACGGCGGCGATCACGATGC
Organism: uncultured Chthoniobacterales bacterium; assembly: GCA_964608775.1. Taxonomy (GTDB): domain Bacteria; phylum Verrucomicrobiota; class Verrucomicrobiia; order Chthoniobacterales; family CAZSPO01; genus CAZSPO01. The sequence continues at coordinate 4,357 of CAZSPO010000235.1, forward strand.
CCAGCCCAATCACCGAAAGCCCGGTGCCGACCGGGGTATAATCTGGAGGTGGCGGATAGCTTTGGTCACATGCGGCAAGCAGGGCAGCTGAAGCGACAGCGATGAGGGGATGGATGGTTCTCATTGCCCCTCCTTCCGTTGTCCGGTCCATGTGCGACATTCCTCAAAGAACTCGCACGCGAGACACCCCATCCCCGGTGAGGGCACGAAGTCCTCCCGCTGCAGTCCATTCACATGTGATTCGATCTGGCGGAACAACCGCGAGATCTGTCCATCGCCGATGACAGGGAGCGTGGTAACCACGAGTTTGGGGGATCTTGTTTTCACCAATGAGTGGATCTCAATGGCGGATTCCTTCTTTCCCGTGGCTTCCCGGTAGAGGAGAGCATACAACGTCGTTTGGGTTTCGGTGGTATGAGCGATCTGCTCGGGAACGGGAGAACGTCCGGTGGTTTTGAAATCCACGATTCGTCCGCCTGCTCTTACCAGGTCCAAGACCCCAAGCAGTTTGGGCAATCCGTGGGTGGATAAATCCATTTCCACAGTCGCCTCGACTGCTTCGGGCTTTTCATTGGGAGGGATGGGGGACTCGCGAAAGTAGGTTTCGCAGAGTTTCCATCCGAGGGTTTGATCGGACATGGACTCCGAGTTTGCATCAGACTCTCCTTGCTCTTGCTCCCAAGCTATTTTGAAAGCCTGGTGTAGTTCCGCAAGGGTGGGAGCCTGACCATGCCAACGGGCGCGATTCCAAAACTTGAGGGTTTCATGAACCGCACTGCCCAGATGCAGAGCCGGACTTTTCGGTTTGATAACCCCGCTCAGATAGCGGAACCAAAATTTCAACCGGCATTGCTGCCAGGTTGAAAGTCGCGAGGCGGAACAAAGCCAGTGGATTGAATATCGCGATCGACACTCTCCTGAAGCAACGCATAAAGACGAATGCATTCCTCGGAGACCTCGCTCACGTTGAGGACCTCGGTTTCAACGGAAACCGAGAACTGGTGACTGGAATAGCCCGGCAAGCCGAGGCGTTTTGCGTAGTTGGCGATCAATTTGATTCCCATGATGTTGGGTTCCTTTCGTGGTTATGGATTTGGAGTGGTGGCAGGATCACGCAGCCCAGAACGCAAAAACCCGGGGCGACATGAGGTCGCTCCGGGCAATCTACGGCACAGGCTGGTGAAAGGGTCCTACGAGGGTGGACTATCGGTGTCTGAGGCTACGCGACTGACCGAAGGGGGGGAGTCTGCGTGGCGTGTGGGCTGAGCTGGGTTGCGGTCGGGATGATCCATCGGAAGCACCCTTGATGCTTCAAAATGATCAAGCGCCTCCTCGACCAGGCGATCTGCTAAGACCGTCATGGGAGTACCTGATGCCTTGGCTGCATAATGCAGACGGGTGATGAGATCCCGGCGCAACACCGGTGAGTAGTATCCTTTTCGGGACATATTGCCTCCGGTTGATGGTTAATGAATCAGCCCCACAGAGATGTGGCTGGCTCAAATGCATATAACGCGGAAGGAACCTGAATTGCGCACCACCCACCCCGACATGAATCTTGGCGTGATAAGGGCAGTTTACGGGCAGTATTGGCGCTCGAAAATGCAGGGGCTGCGCTGCAACCCTGATGAATACAGATGCACCCGTAGGGACTCGAACCCCAAACCTTCTGATCCGTAGTCAGACGCTCTATCCAATTGAGCTACGGGTGC
>CAZSPO010000236.1:0-6043 GCA_964608775.1 uncultured Chthoniobacterales bacterium
TTACTCAAAAAAACCACTTGCTAGTATCTGATACTACTGACCCCTTCTGCCTTTCAATCAGATTATCCGTTTTTCCCAGAGGTCAGGATGTCTGAAACTGGAGGGGTTACCGCACTGGTGGCTCGCCGTCATGAAGGGCGTGTCGGCTGCCGGTTTTCGCCTGGCGCTCTCCCACGAGCACCCCGCCCCAAACCCTCAATCGTTCCAGACCAAGCAGGCAAACGCCGACCGCTCCGACCGCGATCAAAAATCCGGTGATTCCCAAGGTCTCGCGCTCGACATGGCAGGTCCATAGGAACTGCCCGACACACAACATAGCAACCAGGAGCAGGGTCACCTTCCGACCGATCAAGCTGACAACAAAGACGCCGAGTGGTGCGCCAAGAGCGACGATTGGGGCGGCAGCCAGCCAATTCTCATAGACCCCCGGTTGCATGCCAGTGACGAGCCCCTTGATGGCGATCCCAAGCACCGAGTTGAAGGCCATCATGACGACTGAAGTGGGGATGGCGATTTTGAGATCCGCTCGGCACAACAAAACCAGCGTTGCGTAAATGACCATATCGATTCCCACGCCGGTGACGGCAACGACGGTTGCGCCGGAGAGAAATCCCAAGGCGAGGCCGACTCGAAAGTCCCAGCGCTCGTCGAAATCGGTCATGCCCGAGTGGGAAGCGATTTCGCGAATCCGATAGAGGTGCAGCACCCCGAAGCTGGCCCAGAGGACGGCGAAGATCAGTTTAATCCACAAATCAGGAACAAACGGGGCGAGCAACAGAATGCCGATTGGGGTTCCGATTCCGGTTCCGCACATCGCCCCTTTGAGCATCGCCCAGGCTAACGGTTGGCGGCGGGTCAGGATGAAAATCGAGGCGCTGACCATGCCAATTGACTGGACGGCGAAGCTGAAGTCCCGGCCCAGGCTGGCGGGCATCTCAAAGAGCAACACGAGAATGGGAAACCCCACTGTGCCTCCTCCCATGGGTGTCGATCCGGCAATATAACCCCCGAAAGTCATCGCCAACGCGATCGGCCAGTGGGCAACCACTTCCCTCCATTGGTCATGGCCAAAAACCAGCCACGCCCAGCCTGCATAGAACGCGGCCAGCCACATGAACCAAATCCAAAGCAGCTGTTTGGGTGGCGGCTTAAGCGACATGACAATCGCCTGATGCAGCCGACGCCGCAGAGGCACCCGAACATTCTACCAAAATAGCCGTGCGATGGAGGAACACTTGGAATGACTCAGGGCTTCTCACCACAAGCCATTCAAACGCGATGGGGATGCGGGCTTTGTCTTTCTCCCATGAACCTGCATATACCCCCAGAGCTTCACTTTCCAGTCCGTCGGTCGTTTCCGCCCGCATACTGCCAGAGGCATCAATGATAAAGAGGATGTCCGCCTCAAGCGGACCGGGAATCATCAGGAGCATCCCCACGCAAACCGCCATCGCCCTGCTCCGAATGAAACGAAAAGGTGAGATTGTCATGCACCGAGAGGAGCAGAAACCAATCGGAAAGTGAACTCCCATGGTTCATAAATGGGGTTTGCCCGTCACGTCATCCCTCCCCTCGGGGGGCCATGCCAGATGTCTTCGGGGTCAAAGCCCGCTTTCGCCACCAATTTTGCCAGAGAAAAGTCGGCCACCGGCGCATTCAGCTTCGGCCTCTTGGGTTCGGGCCGTGTCGGTTTGCTGGCGAGCGGACTCAACGGCGGCTGCTTTTCGGAGGCGTTCGCGCTCAAGGGCGGCATCGATTTTTTCTTGGGGCACCTGGCGGAGTTTTCGGGTGAGCCCGAGTTTGTGAAGGGTCCAAATGGCCCATTTGGTGGGGTCGAAATGCCAAGGTTTCACCCCGTTACGATAGTCGTGCTGAAATTCGTGATGATAATTGTGGTAGCCTTCACCGAAGGTTACGAGGGCCATCACCCAGCTGTCGCGAGCAGTGCAGCGGGAGGAATAAGGCTGGGAGCCGAGGGTGTGACAGAGGGAGTTGATGCAGAAGGTGCAATGTTGGACAGCAACGAGGCGGGCGACCCCGGCAAGGAGGAACCCCCCCAAGGCTCCGGCCCAGCCGTTCCAAAAAAAACCGAGGGTGGCCGGGAGGACAAAGCCGACGACCGCCCCGAGCCATTCGACGTTGCGATGTTGCCACATGGCCAATTTATCTTTTTGAATGTCCGCGACGTTATCAAGGGGCGGTTCGGGATTTAACTTAAAAAGAATCCAGCCGATGTGGGCATGCCAGAAGCCTCTTGTGACATCGTAAGGATCTTCTGCATGATCGACATGTTTGTGATGACGTCGGTGATCGGAAGCCCAAAGCAGGGCAGAATTTTCGAAAGCAGCCGCTCCGAAAATGAGGGTCAGAAATCGGATGGCCCAATGGGCCTCGAATGTTCGGTGGGAGTAAAGTCGGTGATACCCGAGGGTGATGCTCAAGCCCGTGCAAACAAACATGACAATGAACAGGCCGACCTGAAAAAAATCGAGGCCGAATCGCCAGAGGTAAAGCGGAACGGCCACAATTGTCAGCAGGAGGGTGCCCATCAAAAAAAGGCTGACCCTCCAGTTCACGCGGTCAAATGGGATGCGGGGCATGAGAGATGAGGATGGGTGAAAGCGGGTCTTTATCGTTGCCACTGCAGTGGTTTGCAACAGCGGAATTCAATTTTGATCCCGCTACTGGGCAGCCCCCCGGAGGACGCTGGGCAGCAAAAGGGCGGGATCTCCATGAGATCCCGCCCTTACGGAAAAAGGTCGACGATTTAGAAGCGACGACCACCACCACCACCACCACGGGGACCCCGACCGCCACCACCACCGCCGCCGCCACCGCCAGCGAAGTCTTCGCGAGGACGGGCTTCATTGACGGTCAAGTTGCGGCCATCGAGGGGGGTGCCATCAAGGGCACGGGCTGCGGCTTCGCCTTCGGAGGCGGAGCCCATGGTGACGAAACCGAATCCGCGGGAGCGACCTGTGGTGCGGTCTTGCATGATCTTGACGTCTGTGACCGAGCCATATTGCTCGAATGCGTCTTGAAGATCGGTTTCGGTTGTATTGAAGGAGATGTTGCCGACGTATAGTCTCATGGATGTTCAGGGTGACGAACCTCATCGCTGCCATCTAGCCGTTCCCGATCACCGGGTTTCAAATCACCACCGAGCACGCTCGCCTGCTGACTTTCCAAGCAAAGAAACAATCGAATCTATTCTGTCGCGGCCATCCTCCACGCGAATGGCTGGAACGCAAGCGGAATTCACCGCTTTTCCGGATTGTTTATGCGGGTCGTCTTGCTATGAAATGGCATTCATGGAAACGCCGATGGTTTATCTAGTCCGCCATGGAGCGACCGAGTGGGCCGCAAATGGGCGGCACACCGGGCGTTCGGACATTCCCTTAACTCCTGAGGGCTGCGAACAGGCGGAACAATTTATCCCGATCTTCCAGGAGGTGACCTTTTCGGCCGTTTACACCAGCCCGCTGCAACGAGCACGGGAGACCGCTCGTCTTGCGGGGATGGGGAATCGTGCGGAGGTCTGGGAGGATCTGCATGAATGGGATTACGGCGATTACGAGGGAATCACGACGGTCGAAATTCATCGGACCATCCCCGATTGGAACGTCTTCACCCACGGCTGCCCAGGGGGAGAAAAGGCTGGGGACGTGGCAACGCGGGCCGCTCGGGTCATCGAACGCTGCCGGTCGATCCCAGGGAATGTGGTGCTTTTTTCTCACGGCCATTTCCTTCGAACGCTTGCGTGTGGCTGGGTCGGCCTGGAGCCGGAGAACGGGATGCACCTCCTTTTGGGAACGAGCACCCTGAGCATTCTCTCCGCTGACCGCGGGATTCCCGCGATCAGGACCTGGAACGGTCCGTTGCTGACAGCGGCGTGTGCCCGCCCCTGGCGGCATCCGCATGGGGCATAAATTTCATCTCTCTTTTTGGTTCGGAGTTGCCCTGACAGGCCCCCACCCGCTTCAACCATCCCGCGCGCAACGGAAGCCCAAATTGGTGGTGCCAGAGTCGGGGGTGTTGGAGGTGCGGGCCCCGAGCCGATATCGGTTGCAATAGCTAGCGTGACAGAGGAACGAGCCTCCCTTCATCACTTTGCGGTCTCCGGTCGCCGGTCCTCGGGGATTGATCCGGGTCTCGGGCGTGGCGGGTCGATGCCAATGCGGACTGAACCAATCGGCGCACCATTCCCAGACATTCCCGATGAGATTGTAAAACCCCCATTCTGACCTGCGAAAAGCGCGCACCGGCGCGGTCCATGCGTATCCGTCCGCAGCGGAATTTTGCAGGGGGAAATTGCCCTGCCAAACGTTACAACGATGTTTGCCGCCCGGCTCCAGCTCCTCTCCCCATGGGAACATCTGGCCGGTGGTGGGGCCGCGAGCCGCGAATTCCCACTCGGCCTCAGTAGGGAGTCGTTTATTGGCCCAGGCGGCAAAGGCGGCAGCGTCGTGCCAAGAGACGCTGACCACCGGATGATCCATCCGCTTTTTAATGTTCGAGCCAGGCCCTTCCGGTTTGCGCCAGCAGGCTCCGTTAATGGCATACCACCATTGCAGACCTTGGACGGTTTTGTCGTGTTTAAGTTTCCGCTGCTTGGATTCCGGCAGTTGACCGCGAAAAACAAAGGCCCAACCAAATCGTTCGGACTCCGTCACGTAACTCGTGGCCTCAACGAACTCGGCGAATTGCGCGTTGGTCACGGCGGTGGCATCGAGCCAGAAAGGGTCGAGGGAAACTTCCCGGACCGGACCCTCTCCATCAGTTTCCCAGGCCTCGGGCCCTTCATACCCCATCAGGAAGCGACCGCCCTCCAACCGGATCATTCCCTCCGTTGCGATCGACTGGGTAGGCGCCGGAGCGGTTCGGTCTGGTTCGGCGGTGGGTTCTCTTCCGGGGGTGCAGCAACCTGAAGGCAAGGAGGGCTCTGAACTCATCCCTCACAATCAGCGCCAACCCCGCCATGGCTGCAAGAAAAAGCCGAAGCACAAAAACTCAGGCGGGGACACGCCCATCCCTCTTTTATGCAAGAAAAAGAGCACGAGCACCTTGCCTGCTTTTATCAAACAGGGGGGTGTTTGCCATTGCACTTCTGCCACATTTTGAGATGAGTTCGTCCTCTATGTCAAAACGCGCGTTAATTTTCTGGGGTGGCTGGTCCGGTCACGAGCCACAAGCCTGTGCGGAACTTTTTGCCGGGCTGCTGGCCGAAGCCGGGATGGAAGTCGAACTGATTGATTCCCTCGCCCCTCTTGCCGACCCGGCCAGGCTGGAAGGTCTGGACCTCATCGTGCCATGCTGGACGATGGGCGAACTGCCGGCGGAATCTTTCAAAGGGCTCCGGGACGCGGTAGCGGGCGGCACCGGGTTGGGCGGTTGGCACGGGGGGATGTGTGATGCCTTCCGGAAACATACCGATTATCAATTCATGACCGGCGGGCAGTTTGTCGCCCACCCAGGCAACATCCGGTCTTACGCCGTCACGATCACCAAACCGGAAGATCCGATTGTCGCCGGGCTCGGACCAGTTTTTGGGGTGCATTCCGAACAATATTACATGCACACCGACCCTTCGAACGAGGTCCTCGCAACCACGGAATTCGACGGGACCGTGCTGCCGTGGATTGCGGGCACCGGGATGCCGGTCGTCTGGAAGCGGCGCTGGGATCAGGGCCGGGTTTTCTATTCAGCCCTCGGCCATGTCGCTGCTGATTTTGAGGTCGAGGAGGTCCGGGAAATCACCCGGCGCGGCCTGCTCTGGGCGGCAGGGGTTTTGTAACCCCCCCCTGTTTCATAAAAGGAGGAAGGATTTGCGCCGCAGATTTTTGGGCAGGGCGCGAAGTTCAGGAGGGGCCGTATCTGTTGTGATACGTAGCCGTTGTGATACGCAACCGACTGAACGACATAGCCCTGCTCAGCGAGATCAAAACAAACACAACTGGTTTTATGAACCATCGGGTTAAAGCCCCTTTTTCCTTTGACCCAATCGCCAATCGCCACCAATCGCAACCGCCTGGCTGGTGTCAGG
>CAZSPO010000237.1:0-6001 GCA_964608775.1 uncultured Chthoniobacterales bacterium
GGGGTGTCATCGGTTTTGGAATGAATTGAGGCGGGGATCAAGGGCGGGAGGGAATCGACTTTCAGATGATAACTGGGGAAAGCCAATGACTTTCCGCGCCACTGCCGATCGGGGAGGCGTGGATGGGAGAAGCATCTCTCAGCGGCCCACATCCCTCGGGATCACAAACAACGGAAAAAGCAATCCCCGCTTGTCATAAGAGATGCAATCCATTCAGCTCTCTCCATGCCTCGTCCGAACATCTTGATTATCACCACCGACCAACAGCGGTGGGACGCCCTCAGTCTCTGGGGCCGACCCGGATTCTACACCCCTTATCTGGATCGCCTCGGAAAGGAGGGGGTGATTTTTGATCGTGCTTACACGCCCGCCCCTGTTTGCACCCCCGCCCGGGTCTCGATGATCACGGGACAATACTCCACTCGCCACGGAGCCTACTCCATTGGCATGGAACCGGTGCCCGCTCTCAAGGGCCCCACTCTCGGTTCCCTCTTTAGCGCGGCCGGGTATGCCACTGCGCTCATTGGCAAAACCCACTTCTGCGCTAGGCGCATCGAAGATCAACATGTGGCCGGCCAACCGCTCGATGCGCCCCTTCCCAACGAGGCGTTCTGGGAGAACTTCGACGGCCCTTACTGCGGCTTCCAACATGTGCGCCATTGCCAAAACCACAACGCCGACAAAGCACCGTCCGCCCATTATCGGCGTTGGCTCAATGCCAAGGGTCTCCAGCTTGATCCACTCCACATGCGGCAACTCGACGGCACCCGCAACGACATCCCGCGCGGATGCTGGGAAGGGATGCGCCCCGAATGGACCCAGAACGCCTGGATCACCGAAGAATCGATCCAGTTCCTTAACACGCTACCCGACGATCAGCCCTGGCTCGTGATGGCCAATTATCAGGACCCGCATTACCCCCTCGTCTGTCCTGAGCCTTACTACAGCGCGGTCGATATGCATGGCGTCGATCTTGGCCACAACGACCACGATCTCTCTGATAAACCTCCTTTCTATCCAGTTTACAAAGAGACCCGACGCTGGGCGGACGGGACCGAAGCAGACAGCTACGATTTCGCCGAACCGAATCGATATGGTAAATGGCCTTTTTACCCGCCGAACATCAACCCTTTTAATCACTATGGGAATGATCGCGCCCCGGCCATTCGCGCTTATCTCGGCATGTGCAAAATGCTAGACGATTACATTGGGCAGTTGCTCGATCATCTCGAAAGCAAAGGGCTGACAGAGAACACGCTCATTCTATTCGCTTCCGACCATGGAGAAATGCTTGCCCAGCATGGGATCTGGGGGAAAGGTTTGCCGGCTTACGAGGACAATCAACGAATACCGACCCTCATGCGCTGGCCCGCCGCCCAGAATGGCCCGGTCGGTCATTCTGGTTCCCATTTTAATCTCGTCGATATTCTCCCGACCGCCCTCGATGCCGCCGGCATCCCATTTCCGCCCTTCGTGCAAGGCGTGAGTCAACTGCCAGCCCTGAAAGGAGAAGTGGTGCGCGATTGGGCGCTTGTCGATTTCAATCCGACCGAGAAAATTCACCAGCAAAGCCTGATCTGGGAAGAGCACAAACTTGTTGTCTATCGTCATGCTGACTACGGGGAGTTGTATAACCTGCAAACCGACCCCGAGCAGAACCACAATCTCTGGGATCTTCCCGACCATACCGAGCGCAAAGCGCGGATGATGCATAAGCTTGTGCAAGCTTGCATGGAAACCGTCGGCACGACGCCCGAGCACATCGATTACGCGTAAAGGGTCAGTCCAAGATTTCATAATTCGCCGCATTCACCTTTCCTATAGGCTATCTTGATGATCCGATTCCCTTCGATTTCGGTTGGCAAGAGTTTGGACCGAGTCTGCTCCTTCGGTTGTTAGCCGGTCAGCAACCGAAAGAGGTGGAGCTAAGTAGCATTCCCTCAGCGACTGGGCGGTTACCACTTACCATGCCACCCTTTTTTCGACTTCCCCTACATCGCCTTATGGGTGCCCTAAAGTTCTCAAGATTTTCACCAAGACCTCCTTTCTCATTTTGGCTCATGGACTTCAGAAGCCTCCGCTTCCACTACCTTTAGGGCAATCGCAGCCCCTTAATCGGCCACAAGCGCCTTTTAAAAAACCGATTGCCGAGCATAGAAGACACACACTTTGTCCCCCACAGCATTCTCCTCCGGCGTCTCAATGAACAACTAATATGGGGTTGCCAACCTGGCACCTCGCCTAGAGGTGCCAGACTTGGGACTCGCCTGCCCTTTTGAAGAAGGCCGAAAAACTCGCACGGGAGATGGACTCAAGAATTCATTCCCGATCATTCCCACGCTTGAGCGCATCAGATTGCGCTCCCGCATTTTTAATCCGTATTTATAAGGTCATTGCCATTAGCTTATCAATTCGGGCAAATGGTCGTCGGCCAATAGTTTAGCTATCTTGGACTGACCCCTTACCCTAAGGCTGCCGGGAACTTGTCCGGTTCGGCTCTTGAAGAATCGGCATAAATAGCTCGCATCCCTCAGGCCACAGCGTTGGGCGATCACCTCCTGGGTGAGATCGGTGTCAACGAGTAAATCCACAGCTTGGCTGAGGCGCAAGGTGTGAAGATAGGCAATCGGGGCCATCTGGTAGGCGATTCGAAACTGCTGCGTGAGCCAGGAACGGGAGACATGAAAGCGCTTGGCGAGATCCTCCAGGGTGATCCGCTCGGCATAATGGGTCTCCAAATAACGACGAATCATTTGCAGCTTGGGCAGGGTCTCCCGATTCTCACCCGGACGCACCAATTGCGCCAATCGCCGGAGCCAAAGCCGCATGATCCACTCCACCGTCTGCGGGTCGGGTGAAGGGAACGCGGTTGATTCCAGGTAAAGTTCCGCGAGTAGCACGGCGAAGCGTGCCGGGTCGGGCAGCGGGATTGGCTGATTCAGAGGGAGTTGCTCGGCCTTGACCAAGGCCGGTATTAGGCCCCCCGAAAAACGGATCCAAGAGCGGCAGCAGGGTTGAGCAAGTGGCCGATGGTGAATCGGGACATGGGGCGGATGCAGTACCATCGCGGGGCCGTCGGTGACCTTTTTACGAGACGGTTCACCGATTTCGGCGGGTTGATCTAACCAGTAAAGGAACCAAGCCGCCATCCCCTCGTGGGAACTGGTCGCTTCGTTCCAAGGAATCTGCCAGCCGATAACTTCAATGGCCAAACGGCTGGAAGCAGAGGGCGGCGATAGCACCGCCCGAAAAGGAGTGGAATCTATCCGATTATGCAAAAACTCTGGCCGCAGAGCCATTGCAGCTAAGGGTTGCGGCATGATTGAATATCTTATCATGCAAAAACAAGAGACTCAACCAAATCTGCTTATCATCCTGACCGACCAACAATCCAGACTCATGATGAACGGGGCGGGAAACCGGCATTTGCAAACGCCCGCCATGGATTCGCTCGCCGCGCGCGGGGTGCGTTATGATCGTTGTTACTGCACCAACCCGGTCTGCATTCCCTCGCGGTTCAGCCTGTTCACGGGGCGGATGCCGAGTGAAATCGGGCTCCGCACGAACGGCCCCTTGCAAGCCCCGGAGGGGATGCGTGAACGCTTGGAAACAGAAGGCATCGGCTGGCGGCTGCGCGAGGCTGGGTATGAAACGTTTTACGGCGGAAAAGTGCACCTCCCGATCCAGCTCAATGTGCAACGGATGGGGTTTGACTATGTTTGCGCGGACGAACGCATGGAGTTGGCTGAGGCCACTTCCGCGCTGATCCGGGGTCGGGCCGACGCTTCCCTCCCCTTCTGTCTGGTGGCCTCCTTTATTAATCCCCACGATATTTGTTATATGGCGATCCGGGAATATGCGACAAGCAATCAGGACCGACTGCTTTTGGAGAAGGGGGTGCGGGAATTGGCGGCCTTGGACGCTGCTTTGCAACGACCGGCCGGGATGGGGGAAGCGGAGTTTTTCCGCACAGTCTGTCCGCCGTTGCCCCCCAATTTCGAGCCTCAGGTGGATGAGCCGGAGGCCCTTCTTGAAATGTTACACCGACGCCCCTTCCGATGGCGGGCCAGGGAGGAAGCGACCGAGGCTTGGTGGCGGCTTCATCGCTGGGCCTACCATCGGCTAACGGAAGAGGTGGATGAGGAGATCGGCGTGGTCTTGGAAGGATTACGGGCCAGTGGGTTAGAGGAAGAAACCGCCGTGATTTTCACGAGTGACCACGGGGATCACAGTGGGGCGCACCGGCTGGAGCATAAATCAACCGGTTACGAAGAGGCGGCCGGAGTGCCACTGATCGTTGCGGGACCCGGGGTGAAAAACACCGGTCGCATTGATCGGGAGCATCTTGTTTCCAACGGATTGGATCTGATTCCGACTCTCTGTGATTATGCGGGGATCGCCGCGCCGGAAGGGCGGGAGGGGTGTTCGTTCCGACCAGGATCGGAGACGGGCGGACTGGCCCGTCGCCAGTTTGTGCCGGTGGAAAGTGATGTGTGCCGGATGATCGTGACAAAACGATACAAATACCTTCGTTATGACGAAGGCGAATCGGCGGAGCAACTGCACGATTTGGAAACGGATCCTTGGGAGATGCGAAACGCCGCCCGTGACCCCGAGCAACATGAAGCGTTGAATCTTCACCGGGGGCTCTTTGCTGAGCGGTTTGGTCAAGAGAACGGGGCTCCAGCGCGGGCTTGATGCTGGCAGATTCGAGTGGGATGGGGAAGAATCCCCTTCTGCATGACTGATTCCGCCGGTTATTTCGATTACAACGCCACGACTCCTCTATGCGACCCTGCACGAGAAGCCTGGCTCGCTGCGCAAAACGGGGCATGGCAAAATCCGTCGTCCCTTTATCCGGCGGCAGCGGGTGTCCGTCGGGAGTTGGAAGCGGTTCGAGAGCAATTTGCCGATTGGTTTGACTGCGACCCGACCCGGATCGTGTTCACCGGAGGAGCGACTGGGGCGAACAACGTGCTCTTTCACCATTTAGCCCGGGCTGGCGGCGTGGCCTGGATTGGGCCGGTGGAACATCCCGCTGTGCGCGATGCGGCCCGGGCGGCTTTTGGAAGTCACCGGATCGTGCTGCTGCCTGGTGACCGCGATGGGCGAGTGGAGCCCAGTCAGTTGGAGCGGTTGCTGGGCAAATCCTCCGATCGCCCGACGCTCGTGAGCGTGATGGCGGCGAATAATGAGACGGGCATTATCCAACCCTGGGCGGAGCTCGCGGTGGTCTGTGCCCGGCACGGCGTGGCGATGCATTGCGACGCTTCGCAATGGGTGGGGAAAGAGCCGGTCAAAGGCCTGTCCGCCTGTGGTTGGGTGACGGTGAGTGCCCACAAATTTGGGGGGCCGAAAGGGGTCGGCCTCCTTCTCATCCCTGAGCAAAGTCCGCCGCTCCGCCTTCAAGTGGGAGGGCCGCAAGAGGGGGGGCATCTCGCTGGCACCGAAAATTATCCATCCATTGCCGCAATGGCAGCGGCCTTTGAGGCGCGATTAGAAATCGTCGGGTCGGCAGCAGGGCGGGATGCATTTGAAGCGGCGCTAGCGGAGCAGCTGCCGGACGTGCGGGTGATCGGTCGGGAGGTGCTGCGGTTGGCGAACACGTCCATGGTTCTCATGCCACGCCATTTAAACTTGAAATGGCTCACCCGGCTGGCTCGGCGCGGCTTTGCGGTTTCCACAGGGTCGGCTTGCAGCGCGGGCCAGGCGGCTCCTTCGGCGACCCTCGCTGCTTTGGGGGTGGATCCTGAGGCGATGGGACGAGCCCTTCGATTCAGTGCGGGTCCCGCAACATCGTCGGCGGACTGGGAGGAACTGCTGGAAGCCCTGTGCGCTGTCGGGACCGATCTCGACAAGGACCGCCATTCCGGCATTCTCTGGCGAGGAATTTCGGATTAACGAAAGGCTGCCCAGACTCGATGCACATCGTCGTGATCGTCGAGGGCCTGCAGGAATTCGCCCACCTCCATCCGTTGCGCTTCGTCAAGGTCGGGAAACT
>CAZSPO010000238.1:0-5999 GCA_964608775.1 uncultured Chthoniobacterales bacterium
CCAGCGGTTGTAACACCTGTCCGGTGGCATCCAACCGTTCCGCCGCTTCCCACACCCGGGAAGTGAGCGGTTCCGGCTGCGGGATGGCCAGGTCGAACAGGCCCGGCCGATTTTGAAACCCAATCCGCAGCAGATCTGGAAACCCGGCGGTCACCACCAGGAGCGGTTCGGGAAACCGCCGCTCCAACAACGCGTTGGTCGCCAGCGTCGTGCCCAACCGGATCTCCACCGGCGGCACCGCCTCCGCCGCCCGCAGCCCGAGCAGCATGCGCACCGCCAACAACGGCGCTTCCATCGGAGCCACCAGCTCCAAGCGCCCGCTCGGTCGCCCCCCATCCGGGCGAAGCCGCAGTCGAACCGTCGCTCCCCGACCCGGGGCGCTCCCGAGCACCTCCCCCCCTTCCCCTCCTGGGGTGCACAAGGTGAATCCCGTTGCGAAATCTTCCGGTAACCCCTCCGGCAACCCGACCACTTCGATTTCGTTCCGACCGATTGCTCCGGCCACCCAAACAGGCAGCCGCCCGCTGCTGACGGTCTTTTGCACGGTCACCCGCCCATCCGGCCAGATGGCCAGGCAATCGGTAAACGTCCCCCCGACATCAATGGCAAATCGCGGTAAAGTCGCTGGCGAATATCGGGCGGCGGGGAGCGGATGAAAATGTTGGGGCATGACGAGCGGGGCGACGCCGAGACCGAGGGGCATTCCCGGTCACTCCCGAAAGGCCCTCCGCGCCTTGACGCAGCGCATGCGTTACCTGCTTTTGGGACGGAAGCGAATCCCCTTTTTCAGACAACCCGGTTGCGATGGCTTCGGACAGAGGGGGGGCACATCAACCGGAGCTTGCCTCCCTGGCACGCTTTGTGCCCAATCCTTTCCCAGCCATGAAAAGTCGTCGCGAGCAATATTATGATTTTGAGCGGACGATTGCTTTTGATTTCGCCCGGGCCACAGAAGCGGCGGCGCTCAATACCACGCCTTGGCTCGGGCGCGGCGACCCTGCCCGGGCCGAGGAGGCGGCTACGGATGCCATCCGGGGCATGTTCGATCTCATGAACATCTGTGGCGAAGTGGTGGTGGCAGCGAAAGTGACCCAAGCCCAGCCCGTGATTGCCGCAGGCGAACACCTGGGCAGTTGGCTGCCGGGCACGAGCGCATTCGACATTGCCATCGACCCGATCGACGGCTCCACCAACGTCGCCAAGGGCATGCCGAACGCCTTGAGTTGCCTGGCCGCTTCGGGCCGGGAAGATGGGCGGACCCGGGGTTTCAGCGGGATGCCGGGCGATTACGTCAGCAAACTCGCCTACGGCCCGCGGGTGATTCGCTACATGGAACGGGCGGGGGTCGATAGTATGCATTTGCAACACCCGATGGAGGAGACGCTTTACACCGTCTCCCGTGCGCTCGGCAAACGGGTCCAAGATGTCGTGGTGCAAATCCTCGACCGCGAACGGCATGCGCGGTTGATCGAAGAGGTGCGTGGGGCGGGGGCGGCCGTCCGGCTGATTCAGGACGGCGATATCGCGGCCGCCATCGCTCCATCGCTTCCATCGAGTGGCGTAGATTTATATGTGGGCATCGGCGGCACAGCCGAAGCGATTTTGGCGGCGGCAGCCGTCCGTTGTTTGGGTGGAAATTTACAATGCCGCTATTGGCCTAGAGAAGAAGGGGAACCCGCCCGGCTAGCAGCGGAGGGGCACAAAGAGAGCCTGACCCGCGTTTTTCACGCCGCTGACCTTGCGTTAGGGCCGAATATCCTCTTTTGTGCGACTGGAATCAGCGACAGTCCGCTGCTGCCGGGCGTCATGATCAAAGGCCATACCGCGATCACGCACTCGGTCTTAATGCGGGCCAAGAGCCGCACCGTGCGGTTCATCACTGCCCATCATGACTTGGAGCAGAAGACCATCCGCCTCCGGTCAGACTGTCGCGAACATCGTATTTAAATGGAAACAGAACCGATTAGCTCACCAGAAGAAGCGGCTCCCCCCGTGCTATTCCGCGATTTCGCCCTTTCGCCCGATGTCCGGTTGGCCGTGGAAACCTGCGGCTTTACAACCCCCACCCCCATCCAAGCCCGGGCGATCCCATTTGTTCTGGAGGGGCGCGATGTGATTGGCTCCGCCCAAACGGGCACCGGTAAAACGGCGGCCTTCGGGTTGCCGTTACTTTCTCAGTATGAAAAGGGCGAGGGCCTCCGGATTCTGGTGATCGAACCGACGCGTGAACTCGCTTTGCAAGTCGACCTGGCTTTCAAAGATTTTACCCGGTTCAGCCCGACCCGGGTCGGGGTGGTTTACGGCGGCGTCGGTTACGGCGAGCAAAGCATCGTGCTCGAACGGGGGGTCGAAGCCCTTATCGCCACCCCAGGCCGACTGCTTGACTTTATCGAGCGCGGCCAAATCAACCTCTCCCCCATCGACGCCCTCGTCCTCGATGAAGCCGATCGCCTGCTGGATATGGGGTTTATGCCGGATGTAAGAAAAATTGTGGAGCTTTGTCGCAACCGCAAACAGACCCTCCTCTTCTCCGCCACCATGCCGCCCGAGATCGAGTCCCTCATAAAGTGGGCGATGAAAGACCCGGAAATCATCGATATCGGCGGGCGCCGATCCCCGGCCGAAACCGTTTCGCATTATCTTTACCCGGTCGCTTCCGACCAAAAATTACCCCTCCTCTTCGCCCTGCTGGATGAGACGCACTATGAAAGTGTGATCGTTTTTTGCCGGACAAAAATCATGGCCGACCGGGTGGCGGCTGCCTTGAAACAGCGGGATCATCCCGTGGCGGTGCTGCACGCCGATCGGAATCAAAAA
This sequence comes from uncultured Chthoniobacterales bacterium, assembly GCA_964608775.1. GTDB lineage: Bacteria > Verrucomicrobiota > Verrucomicrobiia > Chthoniobacterales > CAZSPO01 > CAZSPO01. The sequence goes on from CAZSPO010000238.1 coordinate 2,818, forward strand.
GAGCGGGAAGAAGCGATCACCGGCTTTCGCGAGGGGCGATTTGATGTCCTCGTGGCGACCGACCTCGCCTCACGCGGGCTTGATATTGCCACGGTCACGCATGTGATCAATTTCGATATCCCCGAGCACCCCGAAGATTATGTCCACCGCATCGGACGGACCGGTCGGGCGGCAAAAGAAGGGGATGCCTTCACCTTGTTCACCGTCGACGACATCCCGCATGTCATCGCGGTGGAACGTTATGTCGGCCAACAAATCGAGCGGCGGAAGGTCGAAACCTTTGCGTATGCCTACACGACCCTCCTCAGCCTCAAGCCGGGCGAAAGCTTGCAACGGGTGCAAGTGACGGGGGGTCGGGTCGGGAGCAAAGGTTACTCCTTCGGACGCCGCCGTCGGTAGAACGAAGCGGGTTAGGGACGAAGCGGGTTAGGGCACCAAGCGAGGTCCGAAATTCGCCTGATAAAAAGGCGCGAGATAATCAGCCGGAGGGAAGATGGCATCCAATTCAGCCCGATCTTCATCCGTCAAGGTAACCGCCAGCGAGGCGAAGTTATCGATCGCTTGCTCCATGGTGCGCGGTCCGATGATCGCACTGGTGACCCCCGCCCGTTCGATCACCCAAGCGAGCGACAACTGCGATGGAGCGACTTCTCGCTTGGCGGCGTAAGCATTGAAAGCATCCAGGGCGGCCACCACCCGGTCGTTCATCCGTTTGGCCATCGGGCTGTTGGGCGGGGCATCGGTATAACGCGCCCCCTCCGGCATCTTGCCTGAACCATATTTCCCAGTCAGCAACCCACCCGCCATCGGGCTCCACGGGATGATGCCGACGCCATAGGTGCGGGCCATGGGAATCAATTCCCGTTCCACTCGACGATCCAAAAGATGGTAGGGAGGCTGCTCGCAAATCGACCGATTTAATCCCAACTCCTTGCTCACCATGAGCAACTCCATGACCTGCCAGGCGGCAAAGGTGCTGGTGCCGATGTAACGCACTTTTCCGGCACGCACCAAATCATCGAGCGCACGGAGTGATTCATCGATCGGGATGTTTGGGCTGGGCCGATGCAATTGATAAAGGTCGATCCAATCCGTTTTCAACCGGCGCAAACTCGCTTCGCATTGCGCAATGATGTGGCGTCGACTGCTTCCCCATCCGTTCGGATCCGTATCGTCCATTGGCGAGAAGACCTTGGTGGCGAGCACAACGCGATCTCGTTTCCCATTTCGCCTGAGGGCTTCCCCCGTGACCTCCTCGCTTTTCCCCCGTGAATAGGAGTTGGAGGTGTCGAGGAAATTAATTCCTTCGTCGAGAGCCCGGTCGATGATCGCGTAAGCATCCTCCGGCTCTGTTTTCCCACCAAACATCATGCAGCCTAGGCAAAGGGGGCTGACTTTGACACCGGTCCGTCCGAGAAATCGATAATCCATCCATCGACCTTTTGGGATGATGCTCTGAGCGACAAGCCAAATCATCGCGGAAAGCCGAAACCGGACAGAGCCGCCGCTTGCGTTTGATGTAGCCGCCCCACTCCGCTGGGGCGTCAACGCGGCGGAGCCACCAAAATGAGGGCTTCGCCTCCCGGGTTGAGAATACTCCACCGGAGTGAGGTGCAGACAGCGCGCGGCATCGGCGGCGCTGCTTGCTCCCGTGATTTTCCTGTTTCGTTCATCCGGTTTGCGGAGTAGCAAGAGCTTATGCCTCGAAGCAGTCAAAAACGTCCGACGACCCGTCGGCGCAAGGAAGTCGTGGACGATTATCCGGAGGATCGGCCCTTTATCTCGTTTGGCGTGATGAGCGTCGTCGGGCTGTTGATTTTAGGAGCAGGCGTTTTAACGGCTTGGTTACTCTCTGGGCCCGACTTTGAACGGAAGGAAACGGTGGCCTTTGAAGAAGAGGAAACCTTTCCTCCAGCCCAAGAACCGGGCGCAGGATTGGAAGTGCGCCGGGCCGTGCAGGTTGAGGGAGAGGATGCAGAACCTCCTCGCGCCGTGCCGATCGATCCGACGGTTGTGGCGACCCGCCCCGATGAGTCTGTCGCCCGGGCGCTCCCCGTGGATGCCCCCGTTCCGGACGCCATTCCGGTCGGACGGCAAACCGGGGTGATCATTCCCGACCAGATCGATGTCCGACTTGATTCAGGAGAAAACGCGGCTGTCCAACGCGAGGTGCTCCGCCGGATCGATGCGATGCCAAATATCAGCAGCGGCAACAAAGACAAGCTGTATGCCCAGGTCAATCGGACCCGCGGGATGGGACGGCTGGCCACGATTTCGTTTGGTCCCGGCCAAACAGCGCCGGGTCCGGAGGCCGTGGCCCAATTGCGATCCGTCCTCGAAGGGCCGCAGGCCAGCCCCTTTGCCGATGACCCCACCGTGGTCGTGGTGGTGCTCGGTTACGCCGATCCTTCCGGCGACGCCGACACCAACCTCAAAATTTCACTGCAACGCGCCGAATCTGTCGTGCAACTTCTCCGGGATTCCCTCGGCCTTCAAAATCTCACCCACGCCGTTGGGATGGGCGGTTCGAACTTTCTCGACCCAGCGCAGGCGGCAAAAAACCGGGCTGCCGAGGTCTGGGTGGTGTTGCCATGAGGAAAGAGACCGACACAGGAGGCGTAGAACCGTTGGAGGAAATCCTTTGGCGGATCGAACAAATCGCGCCGGGCACCGGTCATCTTTTTTCCATCGGCCCAGGCAAGACCGCCACCCTCGGGCGGGGACACGATGCGGATTGGCGGTTGTCCGACCCCACGTTGTCGCGGGTGCATTGCCGGTTCGGCTGGGAGGCTGGGGGACTTTGGGTCGAGGATTGTGAGAGTCTGCGTGGCACTCAGGTGAATGGATCGCCGTGCGAAGGGCGGCACCGGTTGGAAGTCGGCGACGAAATTACGGTGGGAGCGGTGGTCCTGCGGGTGGCCGGGGAGACCGACCCGCTGGCGGATGACGACTCAGCCGATCCGGGTGGCTATCTGCTCTTCGAAGGAATCCGGACCCGGCACGTGCCGCTGCGGGGGACCTTGCGGTTTGGGCGGGGTGAGGATTGCGATGTCCGGCTGCCGGAGGCCGGGGTTTCCCGACTCCAATTCACCATCCGCCACGGGCCGGGTGGCTTCACGGTGGATGATGCTGGGAGCCAGCATGGCACCCGACTCAATCGCAAACGATTTGTCACGGCGGTG
>CAZSPO010000239.1:0-5996 GCA_964608775.1 uncultured Chthoniobacterales bacterium
TAAGGGGAGGAGGTGATCCCAGTAACGGAGATAGAAGGAGCCGCCATCTTGTTCCACTCGCAGTTCACCTTTTTCTAATACCCGTCCGTATTGATCGCCGAGGATGGGGAGGAGGACTTTATTGGCGAGCTCGACTTTTAAAGGGTCCCAGTCGATGTCGAAATAGTGGGCGTAGAACGAGCTTGGGCCGTTCTCCAGCACATCCATCCACCAGAGATTGGAAGGCTCCCCGATGCCCATGTGGTTCGGCACAAAGTCGGCGACGTGAAGCAAGTTGGCGGCGCGAATGGCATCGGTGAAGCGGTTAAAACCGTCGCGACCGCCCAATGCGGAGCTGATTGAGGCATGGTCGGCGATATCGTAGCCGTGGGTACTTTCTGGCCGGGCTTGGAAAAAGGGACTGCTGTAGACGGCTCCCACTCCGAGAGCCGCTAAATAATCGACCACCGCCTCGGCGGCAGCAAAGGGGAAGGCCTGGTTGAGTTGGAGCCGGTAAGTGGAAGTTGGGACCGCAGGATCAGGCATCATTTGATTCAGAAGCGTTGGTCGGGCGCAATTTTAGCAGCAGGATGAACGGGCCGTTGTAAATGAGCTGGCGCGATTCCCCAGGTTCTTCGTGAAACTGCACCAGGCCATCCAACAACAGCACGGCTCCTTGCGGGGCAGGAAGTGAGCCGCCTCCCGACAAGGCACACCAAATTTCCACCTCCCCGTTTTCGGCGGCTGAATAGACGAGTCGGACGACATCAGCGCCCACCTTTTCCGCCCGCCATTCGCCTCGTTGGCGGGGAAGGGAAGAGAGCAGGGTTTTTCGGAGGGTGAGCAATTCGCGAGTTTTCTCCAGGGCAGCCGCGTGGGGGGGCTGTTCGCGTTCCTGCCAATCGAGCTGGCTGCGTTGGAAGGTATCGGGCAGTTGAGGATCCGGAATGGCCTTTCGACTGGCCGGATCGGCGAACGCTTTGAATTGGGCAAACTCCCGACGACGCCCAGCGGTCACCTGGCTGCCGAGTGGCTCGGCGTGGTCGGTGAAAAAGAGGAAAGGGGTGGAACAGGCCCATTCGTCTCCCATGAAAAGCATTGGGGTAAACGGCCCGAGTAAAAGCAGCGCCTGCGCTACCCTGGCCGTTTCGGGTGAAACCAAATGGTGCAACCTCTCCCCATGAGCGCGGTTGCCCGTTTGGTCGTGGTTCGAAATGCAATGCACAAATTGGGTCGGATCGAGCGGGGCCGGATCGGTGCCGCGCGGTTCCCCGGTGGTCAACCGTCGTTGCCCCTGATAAAGCCAGCCGCCATCCAACACGGTGGCCAGTTCCGTCGCCGTGCCTTCATAATTGCCGTAGTAACTCTCCCGTTGCCCGGTCAATGCCACCCGGACGACGTGATGGAAGTCATCGGCCCAAACAGCGTCCAGCCCAATGCCGCCGCGTGATTCCGACAGGCAAAGCCGGTGTTCGTTCCGGTCGTCCTCCGCCACGATCCAGCCGTCGTGCGCATGCACAAGGCTGGCCAACTCAGCGAGTAGATGGCGCTCACTCTCATCCCGAATCTCCTGGGTGGCATCAAAGCGGAATCCGTCTATGCGGTAATGCCCCATCCAATGCGCGAGGTTCTCTAGAAAAAAATCGCGCACCGGTCGCCCCTCGGCTCCATCGTAATTGATCGCGTCACCCCACGGCGTTTTTCGGTCTTTGCGAAAAAATCCTTTGCCAGCCAAAGCCCAAAGATAATTTCCATCCGGCCCGAAGTGGTTGTAAACGACATCCAGGATCACCGCCAACCCGAGGCCGTGGGCCACATCGACGAAACGTTTGAAATCTTCGGGCCGCCCATAGCTGCGTGCGGGGGCAAAAAGCATGACGCCGTCATACCCCCAGTTCCGTTCCCCGGGAAAATCGGCGACCGGCATGAGTTCGACGGCCGTGATCCCGAGTGCTTGGAGCTCGGGCAACCGGGCAGCCGCAGATTCAAAGGTGCCCTCCCGAGTGAAAGTGCCGATGTGCATTTCGTAAATAACCGCCTCACGCGGCTGGATCAGTCGGCGGCTGTGACGCCAGCGGAACGATTCATGGGCGACAACTTCCGAGCTGCCATGCACCCCGTCGGGTTGGAAATGAGAAGCCGGATCGGGGAAGGGCCCTTCCCCGTCCACCTGCCAGCGGTAGAGATCGCCGCCCTCTCCGGCGCGATCTTCGGTCACAAAGAAATCTTCGGCTTCCCGGTTCAGCGGAAGCGTTTCGTGTGAGCCATCGGTCCGGGAGACCAACACAGCAACCGCCTCACGTCCGGGAGCCCAGAGTCGGTATTGCACGCCCCCTGTTTCCAGGGCGAGGGCACCGAACCGATGCCGGAGACGAACCGGGTCGCTCATGCGTCGGCCTTGTCCAAGGTCGGTTGCCAGACGAATAGCGTCAGGGACCGCTCCGCAATCGGATAATGCGTTCCCCCTTCGATGACTTTGGGTTTTGTGAGGAAACCGCCTTCCTCCACCGTGTCGAGTGTTAGCAACCAGTGGCCGCCCTCCGGGCCGGGCAGACGGAAATCGAGCGGCTCCGCGTGCGCATTGAAAAGGAGCAAAAATGTGTCGTCCGTCACGGGCTCACCCAGCGCATCGATTTCCTCGGTAGAAGCGCCGCAGAGGAGGATCCCGAGGCAGCGCCCGAAATGATTCGTCCAATCTTCCTTGCGCATCTCGACGCCGGCCGTGTTGAACCAAGTCACATCCTTTAAAGGTGATTCCTGAAGGAATTGCCCCCGCATATAACGACTCCGGCGAAAGGCGGGATGTTTCCTGCGGAAAGCCAGCAGTCGCTTAACAAAGTCTTGCTGTCGTCCGCCGGCTTCGTCGGTGTTCCAATCGACCCAGCCGAGCGGATTATCTTGGCAATAGCTGTTGTTATTCCCCTGCTGCGTGCGGGCAAACTCATCGCCAGCGGTGAGCATGGGCACCCCTTGGGCCAGCAGCAAGGTCGTCAGAAGATTTCGCTGTTGCCGACGGCGAAGTGTCAGGATCTCCGGATCCGCCGTCTCCCCTTCGGTGCCGCAGTTCCACGAATTATTATTGTTATCGCCGTCGTGATTGTTTTCCCCGTTCTCTTCGTTGTGCTTTTGGTTGTAAGCAACTAAGTCGTGGAGAGTAAATCCGTCGTGGGAGGTGATGAAATTGACGCTGGCAACCGGGCGACGACCAGTGGGACGGTAGATTTGAGGGCTGCCGATGAATTTCGAAGCGAACTCGCCGATTTGACCTTCGTCCCCTTTCCAGTAACGCCGCATCGTATCCCGAAATTGTCCATTCCACTCGGACCAATGCACCGGATATCCCCCGACCTGATAGCCGCCCTCTCCGATATCCCACGGTTCGGCAATGAGCTTGGCCCGCGATAACACCGGGTCTTGCTGAATGGCAGAAAAGAAGGGAGCCCATTTGCTAAACGCGTGATCCATTCGCCCCAGGGTCGAGCAGAGATCAAATCGAAACCCATCCACATGCATCTCTTCCACCCAGTAACGCAGGCTATCTAACACCATCTGCAACACAAAAGGATGTTGAAGATTCAAGGAATTCCCGCACCCGGTGTAATCCATATAAAACCGGCGCTGACCTGCCACAAGACGGTAGTAAGCCGCATTATCAAGCCCACGGAAGGCGAGGGTTGGCCCGAGATGATTCCCTTCGGCGGTATGGTTATAGACCACATCAAGAATCACTTCGAGCCCCGCTTTGTGCAGGGCTTTGACCATCTCTTTGAACTCGGTCACCTGCCCACCCCGGTCGCCCGAACCGGAATAAGTTGCCTCCGGCGCAAAGAATCCGATGCTGTTATAACCCCAATAATTGGTCTTGCCCCGATCGATTAACCAGCGGTCATCGACATGTTGGTGAACGGGTAACAACTCCACCGCTGTCACCCCGAGTTCCTTCAGATAGTTCGCCACGCCCGGTTGGCCGAGTCCCGCGTAAGTGCCGCGGAGTTTTTCCGGCATGTCCGGGAATAACTGGGTAAACCCGCGCACATGCATTTCATAGAGCACTGTCTCTTCCATTGGAATGCGGAGGGGCCGGTCCCCTTCCCAGTCAAAAGCGGGATCGGTCACCAAGCCCTTCATCATCCCGTGGCCGCTGTCCCGTTCGTCCAACGCCATATTTTGTTCCGGCCCGCCGATGGCGTATCCGAGCATTTCATCGCCCCAGTGCAGATCGCCGGTAATGGCGCGTGCGTATGGATCGATCAGGAGCTTTGCCGGGTTGAAACGATGACCCGCATCAGGATCGTAGGGGCCATGCACCCGGTATCCGTAGAGTTGGCCAGGGGCGACCCCCGGCAGGTAGCCATGCCAGACATGCTCGGTTCGTTGGGGGAGAGACCAGCGGGCGGACTCGCCGCTGCCGTGGGCTTCGTCGAAGAAACAGAGTTCGACGGCGACGGCGTGTTCGCTAAAGAGAGCGAAGTTCACCCCTTTCCCATCCCACGAAGCCCCGAGGGGCCATGGGTTACCACGCTGAATCGAGGTGTCAGCGTCCACCGTCCCTTGTTTTTCCATATGGGTGGGCGAGGTCAGAATAATTCTTTGAGGGCATCAAGCGCCTTGCGGGCATTGCTCGGGCGGAGCACCAGCAGCCCCCGTTTGGAGCGGGGTGCGGTGGCCAGGTAAGCATACTCGATGTTGACTTTAATCTGCGAAAGCTTCTCCGCAATCAGGCTGAGGCTTCCCGGTTTGTTTTCCCCTTCGATCAGGAGCACGTCGCTTTCCACCGCGAGCGCCCCCCGTTCTTCCAGCAAAAGCAAGGCGCGCCGAGGATCGCTCACCACCATGCGGACCACGGAATGATCCACCGTATCCGAAATGCTGAGGGCGTAGATGTTAATTTTCGCCTTGGCCAGAGCGTCGCAGACTTTGGCGAGCGTGCCCGGACGGTTTTCGAGGAAGAGCGCCAACTGGGTGGCAAGTTCGATATGGTCCATAATGTTGGGTGCGGACGAATGCGTCATCCGTTTGAAGCGGGAGCTTAGGCATGGCCGGGGAGCTCTTCCAAGCGGAAAGCCGGGTCAATGCGTCATCACGAGGTCGCGTTCCGGTTCGATCTGCCAGCGTCGCCCGGTCGCCAGAAGGTCTTCGTCGAGCCCCCAGCGGTCGGCAACGGGGTCCCCTTCGTGTTCCGGACTGGCTCCTTTGAGTGCCATGCAGCCGGTGTTATCGCCAATCCGCCGGATTTCTTCGACTTCATCAGGTGTCAGCCGAGCCGTCGGCAGCGCGGCCAGTTCACGTGCCTTTTCTTCGATCGGTTTGCCGGCATTTTCCTCGATCAACGTGGGCACGACGCACCGAACGGGAACCTGAGAAAGATTCCAGGCACAGGCCAGCTGGAGCGGGGTCATCCCATGGCGCGCCGCGATGGGGCGCATCTGGTTGAGTTTTTCAAACCCCGACTCCACCCAACCGGATGGGCGGAAGGTGCGGTGGTCGCGGTCCGGAAAATCATGACCTGGGCGCACATCGTCATGAAACAATCCGCCGCAATCGACCACGCGGGTGATCAGATTGACCCCGAATTCCCGGGCCGGAGCCAGGGCGAGAGTGCCCGGCCACGGCTCCATCGGGTTCAAAATGATCATCGCCCAGTCCACCACCTCGGAGAACCGCTCGAAACAGAGAGCCATATCGAGCGTGAACCCATTGGCCGGTCCCGGTGCGACTCCAAGCTGGGTGGCCAACCCTTGGTCGCGCAACTCCCGCAGCCCTTCCCAGACCTTGTCATCCGTATAGCCGACGCGGTCCGGGTTGTGGAGCAGGAGCAGATCGAAATGATCCGCGCCGCAGCGTTCCAAGGATTTTTCGACCGCCATGCGGAGGAAGGCCGCATATTCCGACGGGCTGCGCAAGGTCGGGTCGGTAAAGCGCGCGAACCCTTTTGCGCCGGCCCTCTCCCCTTTGTAAAAATCATGACCGACCGCGCCGACCAGGCAGTAATCGCGGCGGGCGATCCCGGCCAGGCC
>CAZSPO010000240.1:0-5949 GCA_964608775.1 uncultured Chthoniobacterales bacterium
AACGATGCGTCGTCAATTTCGCTCCAGGCCTGCGTTGTGAAGATTATCTGCATTGGCGGAGACGCTCGTGAACTTCCTCATGCCCTTTTTCCCAAGGGATCATGTCCATGCGGCCTTCCCGGACAACAGCAAGACGAGCGCAAATCTCCTGGTGCCACGCATGCTCGATCTCGGGATCAACGGGCGTGTCATCCAGTGAGAGGACATAATGGGCGAGGCGAAGCTGCTGATCGCAGGGTAGTTCCAGCACTTCGTGGGTGATGGCTTCGAGTGTTTTCGGCATGGAGATTCCTTTCTTTTCGCTTACCGGCTTTGATGTCGCAGGGTATTTGGCGAACGGCGATTTATTCGCGGGGCAGGCGGTCCTCACCCAGTCGGGGCAGGGTCCATGCCCATTTCTGATGGCCTCCGAAAAAGCCTCGCTGCGGTCGGTAAGGACGGCGGGAATCTTGAGCTTAGCGCCCTCCACTTTGAGGGAAAGAACGAAAAAGGCGGACCGTCTGGACGAGCGAAATACCGTGACCTTCCGGCAAGGGTTCCGGGTTAGCTTTCCGCCAGCAATCGGATGGTAGTGAGAATACTATCGGTCAACACTTGGGGACCGTTGCCTACTTGCAACGCCGGGGTGTGATATTCCATTTCTCCAAAGCCACCAAATTCTCCACCGTCGTTATAGAGTTGGATGGCGTCACCCTGGGGGGTGGTGGCTCCCTGGGGGTTGGTGGCTCCCAAAGGGCGATCTGCATAATGCCGCCATGGGAGGATGGCAGCCTGGCGCTCTATGCGAAGTCGGCCGCATGAAACCGCTCGATCATAGGTGAGTCGCCCGGTGACATTCTCGGGGAGGAAGCCCGCTTTAAATTGGCAGTCGCCAGTGAGATGAAATACGACCGCATTTTCTTGTTGTTGCCAATGGTGCGCCGGAGTGGGGGAAAAGTAGTCGCGAAAGGCCGCGTGACCGTGGGTGGCGACCTGCAGCCAGCCGCCAGCAGGCAGTTGAATGAGGCCCCAAATTCCCACCCATTGGCCGGGGGTACCTCCCACGATTTCAAGGAGGTTCTCTGTGCGAAAGGCCAGCGTCTGCGGCGTAGTAGCGGCGAAGCGTTCAAAGGAGCGAGTCACCCGAACGGTCACGTCGGTCGCCCGGTGTTGATGACGAAGGCGGGCGAGCATTTCCATCGTGCAACGATCTTCCGATTCCTCCGTGATCTTCCATTCCCCAGGATCCATCGCGGCGGGCACTTCATATTGGGTAAAATCGAAAGGGCCCAAAGTCTTCCAATTCCAATCCGATTCCGGAGCGCACCAGAGCCGGTCGCCGCCGACATTCCATGTGTCACCGGGATTGGGGTTTACCCAGAAAGCCGAATGACCGCCGACTTCGGCCTGTAACATCCGACCCCGCTCAGGAAGCAGGGTAAGACGGCCCGCAGAAGATTGCCAGGTGATCATCGAGCGAGATACCCTCCATCGACCACCAGATCGCTCCCCGTGATAAACGAGCTCTCGTCGCTGGCCAGGAAGGCGACGGCGGAGGCGATTTCATCTGGTCGCCCTTGACGACCCAAGAGATGCACGGCGGACACCTTCTTGTTTTCTTCTTCCACATCGAGGTTAAATTTTTTGCAATAATTTTCAAAAGCAGCCGTGCGGATGTAACCGGGGCAGATCGTATTCACCCGGATATTCTCGGGTCCAAGATCGACCGCCCAACATTTGGTGAGGCCGCGAATGGCGAACTTGGTGGCGTTGTAAACGGCGAACGTGGGTTGGCCCACGAACCCACTGACCGAAGAGAGGTTGATAATACTGGCTCCCCGGGCCTGACGGAGAAAGGGCAAGAGATGGTGAGTCACCCGGGAGGTGCCGCGGATATTCACGGCGTAGCCCTGATCGAGTTCTTCCGGGGAAGCGTCGATTCCTTTGAAGACAAAAACAGCGGCGTTGTTAACGAGGGCTTTGATCGGCCCCAGCTGGCTCCCGGTGCGTTGAGCGGCGTCGGCGATGGCGGAATCTTCGGTGATATCCACCTGTTCAAAGTGCACCCGGTCAGCCCATTCGACGGAGAGTTCCGCGCGGGGCGGTTCCCGATCCCAGGCAGCGACCCGGCAATTTTCTTCCAAAAGGCGGCGCACAGCGGCTTCACCGAGCCCGTTACACCCGCCCGTGACGACGACGGCAGCGTTGTTGAGACCTTTCATGGGGTTGAGATTTTGATTCATAACGAGACAGCCCTTTTTCGGCAAGCGGCAATTCACCTCTCCTCTGCCTCTTTCCCGACCGGGTCACTCCTCGCCCGGTCAACCGTCGTCGCCCTGATTTGTCCGGTTCAGCGGTAACCGGGCAGGAAATCCTTTTCGGCTTTGAAAAGCTCAAGGGTCATCGCCTTGATTTGGGCGGGCGTGCATGCGGCGGAGGTGTAAGGGTCAAGAAGCAAAGAGTGGATGGCGGCTTCCTTACTTTTTTCAATGGCCGCTGTTGCCCCGAGATCAAACATCGCCATGTTTGAAATGCAAACCCCGGCCATCTGAGCTGGGAGCGCCCCATAACGGGTGGGTTGAATACCGTTGCCATCGACCAAGCAGGCAACCTCGACGCACCCATCGGCTGAGAGATTGGAGATGAGGCTCCCGCTGCTGCCGTCCGCTTGATTCATCACATTGCCGTGAATGAGAAACGGACGATTTTTTTCCCGAGCCTCAATGATCCAGCTGGCGTATTCCCAGCTTCGGTTCCAATCAATCGGCTCCCGACCACGAATCATCGCGAGCCGGAGTTGGTCGGCTTCCTGACGCCAGCGAGGCCAATTGCTGGCGTAAAAGCGGCTTCCCCCGTTGTAACCGTGCCGGAGGAGTTTGCGACCCTCAGGATGGTTTCGATAATACGGGAGATACTCGGAGAGATGGCCGGAACTTTCCGTGATAAAGGCTCCGAAGTGAACGCACATGTCTTTGCGGATCAAATCGCGCTGTTTGTAAAGCACCTCTAGCTTTCGCCCATGCGAGTTGTCGTCATGGGTCATTTGCACGAGGCCCGCGTCGAATTCAGCCAGGCCCTCGGCAATCTCGCGTGAAAATTTCTCGTGAAGTCCAGGATACAAATTTTTCCCTTTATGTTCAAGTTTGGTGAACCAGGCGAGGTGATTAATGCCGGCGCATTCCCACTGCAATTCGTGGGTTGGCACGCTGGCGTAATTGGCGAGCAGTTGGCTGGTTCCCTGAACAGAATGGCAGAGGCCGACGACTTGCATGGAGCTAGTGCGTCCGGCGGCCAAGCACAGCATGCTCATGGGATTGGTGTAATTGAGGACGATGGCTTTGGGGCAGAGTTTTTCGGCATCTTGGAGCACTTGCAGAAAGACCGGGATGGTGCGGAGGGATTTAAAAAGTCCGCCCGGTCCCATGGTGTCGCCGATGCATTGGTCGATTCCATATTTCAACGGAATATCATTGTCATGCTCGACACAGGCCGTCCCACTCACCTCGATACAATTGACGATATAATCGCTGTCGGCCATGACCTCGCGGCGCTCGGGCGAGGCGATCACCTTCCAGCCGGAAGCTTTAGTCTGAGCAATTAATTTGCGAATGAGCCGGGTCATCGTGGTGAGGCGCGATTCATCAATATCGACGAGGGCGATGGTGCCGCCGATTTGGCCGGGGGTTTTTAGAAGATCGTTGAGGAGACGGGGGGTGAAACCGCTGCCGGCTCCCAACATCGTGATCTTAATTTTGCGGGAAAAGACTCCGGGAAGGGCGGAGGCGGCCGCATCCTGCGTATGGGAAGTGTGACCGGTGGGCTTCGAAGACTTTGCAGGGGGGCTGGATTTTGGCATGGCACCAACATGTTTCGACGGAACATGGCTGAGGACGAGAGAATTGACGTGATCTTTTAGATACAATTTGTGATATGAAAACCGTGTTGCAAGCGCCACCCTTGACCTGGAAATTTACCGCAAGCCCCCATGAATACGTAACACGCTCCGGATATCGATGGCATAACGGACGGCGGGGATCGGCACCACAAGTGATCTTGCAGAGGACGTTCGCCGGAGAAGGACGGTTTCGTGCCGGGCGAAAGGTGCATCGGGTAGGGCCGGAAGCCCTTTTCATTGGATTAGTCCCGGAGGATGCGGAATACTGGTATGAACCCGGATCGGGAGGAGGCTGGCGATTTCATTGGTTGAATCTGCAGGGAGCCTTTGCCGTGACTTTGTGGGGTCAGCTGCGGCAGCAGTTTGGTGCGGTGGTGGATTTACCGGATGACTCGGCAGCGGCGCACGCGATGACGCGTTTGATTGCTGATGTGGATAACGGACGGCTGGGAAATGTGCCGCTGGCGGCTGAGCAGGTGTATGCGTTTTTCGTGACAACCTGGACCCAGCTAGAGGGACATGAAACCGGTGTGACTCCTCCGGTGCAACGGTTACGGGAGCTGATTCGAAGCCGGTTTCGGGAGCCAGTGAATATCAAAGAGCTCTGTGGAGAGGTGGGGTTGTCGCGCGAGCATCTTTCTCGGGAGTTCCGACGGATCTACGGTCAGGAGCCGGGGGCTTATCTTCGCCGATTACGCTTGGAAGCCGCCGAAACTTTTCTGCAACAAACCTTGCTAAGCCTGGATGAGGTGGCGGCGAGGACCGGTCTTGGGGGAGGGCACCAACTCGCGCGATTCTTTCGTCAGCAAACCGGGCGCACGCCCGCTGAGTTTCGGGAAGCAGCCCAGGGATCGGGGGGAAGCGGTCGGGCCATCCAACCGCCGCTTGTTGACCGATGGGTTAGGGATGGATGCCAAAATAAATGAATCGCAATTACTCACTTCGCTCCGGGCGGTCGGAGCGGCCCCATGGCGAATCTACCTTGCCGATCGGCTGGACTCGCCCCGAGCCCAACGGTTTGTCACCGTCGTGATTCTGCTGAATGCATTGATTCTCGGCCTGGAGACCAGCGCCAGCGCGATGGCGGTTGCGGGAGGCTGGTTGAAATTGGCGGACAAGCTATGCCTCATGGTCTTTCTCATTGAACTAGGAGCCAAACTGGCGGCCTCCGGCCTCTCATTTTTTCGCAACGGCTGGAACTGGTTTGATTTCCTGGTGGTCGGTGTCGCGCTCGTGCCGGGGGCCGGGCCATGGGCGGTGCTTCGGTCGCTGAGGGTCTTGCGGGTGCTGCGCCTCCTAACCGTGGTGCCGCAGCTGCGGAAGGTCGTCGCTGCCTTCCTGCATGCCATCCCAGGGTTGGGGGGCGTGGTATTGGTGATGACAATCTTCTTTTACACGGCCGGGGTCCTGGCCACGAATTTGTTCGGGGCGGCCTTTCCCGTTTGGTTCGGCTCCCTCGGGGCCAGCCTTTATTCCTTGTTCCAAATCATGACGCTGGAGAGCTGGTCGATGGGAATTGTCCGTCCCTTGATGGAGGTCTATCCTTGGGCATGGGCTTTTTTTGTCCCCTTCATCATCATCGCAACGTTTACGATTTTGAATCTGTTTATCGGCATCATTGTTTCCACCATGACCGAGTTGTCGATGGTGCCGGATGGGGAAGCGGAACACGCCCAAGTCTTAACGCTCTTGGAAAAAATTGAGACCGATCTTCGCCAAGTAAAAAAGCAGCTCCACCGCGGGGGCTCCAACTGAAGGTTGCCGGAGGTGATGAGGCCGGGTATGACTCGAAGCATGTGCTGCTCCCCCGCTCAGTTCGAACCGTCCCACCCTCTGCCGGGACCGAGAGGAGCCCGGCGTTGCGGACCCACTCGTCAGCAAAGGTTAAAGTTGAAAAAGGGATTTAAGGCAGACTTGCCTGATCCGCCAGATCTGCATAAGTCACCTTTAGGAAAAGCGCTCGGGGGGGCGCAGGTCAACCGATTGTGATGCTTGGGGGGGCTGCCAGCCATGTGCATGATGCAGATTCTCCAGAGTCGGATGTCACAGCCCGCCGGTCTTTTCCCTGGGGCCAC
>CAZSPO010000241.1:0-5946 GCA_964608775.1 uncultured Chthoniobacterales bacterium
GAGCCAGCGATCGCGGGTGCACTTGAGGATTTCGCAGCGTGCGGGTGGATTCCCCGGCTGTCAGCGAGGGGAGGGTGGGAGGAGCGGTTTTCGGCCGGGGCGCATTCTTGATATTTCAAGGGGTGCCGGTTGCTGGCCAGCCGCCGATCCATTCGATTTGAGTGCCGTGACGACGGGCGAGTTCCTCAATCGCCCGCTCGATTTCCTCTGAGGAGCGCCCGCGGAGCAAGTGGGTGTCGAGCGCCTCCTGGATGGGGAGCCCCTCCCGGATGGCGGCCAGGAAGCCGATCAACCCGACCCCGTTGCCGGGGGTGTCATGGTGGAGGAACCAATGAGTGAGCAAGCCGGCGGAGTTGTATAGATCATAGGCGGAGAGGGAGGCCACCCGTCCGGACCATTCCTCTTGGCTCATTTCCATGAGCAGTTCGGGGCGGAGCAAACGGAGCGGGGGGCGCGGCCCGTTTTTGTCCCATTTGCGTAAGTATTGAAACATCGCGTGATCGAAGTCGCGGAAGCGGTATCGGTCGTGGGAATAGGGCATGGAAGCAAAGACTTCGCAGAGGCCTTCATTCAGCCAGTAAGGCATGCGCCAAGCCCAGGGGGGAAGGAGCTGGTGGACGGCTTCGTGTTTGAGCACGTAAAGCCGTTCGCGGTGGGTAAACCCAGCACTTGGCGAGGCCGGATCGATGCCGAGATTCGGCAGCAAGACTAACATTCGCCCCGTGTAACCGTGGTAGCTCCCCCCGCTGCCGGGTGGACCGCCCGCCGCTGCGTAGCGGGCCGGGTCACGAAACAGGAATACCGGGTGACGCTTGTCTTGCGTCCCTTCCAAAAGCCCGAGGGGCGAGGCCATGACGGCGGCGCGGGTGGCTTCAAAGACCGCGAGAATCTCCCGGACCTGGGAGACGGGGAGATCGAGGCCGGATCGGACAGCGTAATGATCGGATTGATAGTGGTGCGCCCCGCCGGGTTCGTCGTCGGGGTGTTTTTGCACCTGAATGCCGACCGCACCGGCTTCGTCGGGCCATGGGTAGGGAAATTGCGGATCGGCAAGCGGGGCATCGGGATGTCGCCGACGCCAGGCCGTGGCATATTCTTGGTCCGGCGGCGTGAGGGCCTCCCTGGGGACTACGAGCGCGGTCCCATCCTCCATGCCGAGGATCAGGCGGTGGGCGTCCATCGCCCGGACGCGGGCCTCGACCTCGTTGCCCTGTCGGTCGGTCCAGGTATGAGGCTCCCCGGCGGAGAGCCATCCACCGGTGCCGATGCTCAGCCAAGCGAGAAGCAGCCATTGCCGCGTATTCACAGGCGTCCATAGTAAGCGAGATAACTCGTTCCTTCCAGTTCCTCCGCACGCATCCGCCGGTTCCGGAATGCTTTCATCCCAGCTCTCCCGCCGCATCGTAGGTTTCGCGAATTTTCGAATCCTCCGTGCTCCCGAACCGGATGGCGGCTGACCGGGCTTAATCTTCCGTATCGAGTCGCAGCCCTGAGTGTTGCATGACCATGGTGACGGTCGAGACGCCGCAAGAAGCTCGGTCGCCATGAGGGAACACGGGCAATGTTTCAATCCGCACATCGCCCCGGTCGTTCGGGATGCAGAAGGCCGATTGAAACGCCGTCGAACAGAGGGGGAGGAACCGCATGCTCATAGTATGCATAAGTGGCCAAGCGAGAGCCCGTTCGTCAACGCTAGCGTGGGATAATCGCCCGCGTCGTCCTCAGGGTATGCGATTCCGATGCGTTCGGGCTTACTTCCCTTTTTGAATCAACTCGATCTCATAACCCTCCGGCGCGTCGATGAAGGCAATGATGCCGCCGCTACCGGTCTTGGTTGGGCCGTCGCTCAGGGGGTATCCTTTCTCCGCAGCGCGAGCAGCGAAGGCTTCCAAATCTTCCACTTCAAATGCCAGATGCGTCAGATCAAAGCCCACTTGCACCGGACCGCTCTCGTCGTATTGACAGAGTTCAATTTCCTCCTCGCTCCCTGGGGCTTTGAAGAATACGAGCTTTGATCCCCGAGGTGAGGTGTGGCGTCGGGTCTCTTCCAATCCCAGCACCTCCCGATAAAAATGAGCCGATTTTTCCAAATCCGAAACGCGATAGCGGGTGTGAAGCAGTTTGGTGATCATCCGTTTTCCTTTGCCCGAAAAGCCTCGGTCGTGCCACAAAAACCTCACATTTTCCCATGATCACTCTTGGCATTGATAGCGGCACCCAAAGCGTGAAGGTCATCGCGCTCGAAATCGATACCGGTCGCCTCCTGGCCTCGGGCTCTGCCCCGCACCTGATGGTGGAAGGGTTGCCTCCCGGACATCAGGAACAGGAGCCGACGCTCTGGACCACGGCGGCGGACACGGCGATGCGGGCGTGTTTGGAAAAACTCGGCTCCCGTCGGGATGACATCCTGGCGATCGGGGTCAGCGGTCAGCAGCACGGTCTCGTGGTGCTCGACGATAAGAGCGAGGTGATTCGGCCCGCGAAACTCTGGTGCGACACGTCGACCACCGTCCAGTGCACCCGGCTAAATGAGGCGTTCGGGGGGCCTGAAGGCCTGATCGAACTGGCCGGCAACCCGATGCTTCCCGGTTACACCGCCCCAAAAATTCTCTGGCTCAAGGAAAATGAACCGCGCCATTACAAACGGGTCCGATCCATTCTGTTGCCTCACGATTACCTGAATTTTTGGTTGACCGGTGAGAAGCGGATGGAATTTGGCGACGCTTCCGGCACCGCGCTTCTCAATGTGCGGACACGGGAATGGTGCCGCCCGATCCTGGATGAGATTGATCCTGATCTCGGCGAAACATTACCGACCCTCGGTTCTTCCGGCCGTCCCGTTGGGTTACTCCGAGAAAGCCTACGCCAAGCGTGGGGTCTCAAGAAGAACCCCCTGGTCAGCTCGGGCGGCGGCGACAACATGATGGGAGCCATCGGCACGGGGAACGTGGAACCGGGCGTGGTCACCGCCAGCCTCGGCACTTCCGGCACCCTCTACGCTTGTAGCCCAGCTCCGGTGATCGATCCCCGCGGGGAAGTCGCGGCATTCTGTGATAGCACCGACCAATGGCTCCCCCTGGTCTGCACGATGAATGTCACGGTGGCGACGGAACAGATCCGTCGGATGTTCGATTGGTCGCACGAGGCCATGGAAGCCGCCGTCGATGCCGTGCCGCCCGGAGCCGACGGCCTGCTCTTCCTCCCGTATCTCAACGGGGAACGGACCCCGAACCTCCCCAAAGCGCGCGGCGTGTTTCACGGACTGACGGCGGCGAATATGGCGCCGGGAGCGATGGCGAGGGCAGTCATGGAGGGGGTGACCCTCGGTTTGGCTTACGGGTTGGAGCGGTTTCGGCAACTGGGCGTTCGCCCGGCGGAAATCCGGCTCACGGGCGGTGGAGCGAACAGCCGCGTCTGGCGTCAGATTTGCGCCGACATTTTCGGAGTCCCGGTGGTCGGGCTCGCTAGCAACGAAGGAGCCGCCCTCGGGGCCGCGATACAAGCCGCCTGGCTCCAGCGCCGGTGCGAAATGGACAGTGAACCGATCACGAATTTGACCAAAAAGCTGACCCCCGTCGATCCGGCCACCCGTTGCACCCCCGGCAAAGCCGCCGAGATTTACCCGGACCTCCTCGCGCATCAAACCCAACTCGCCAGCCAGCTCTTCAGCCATGCGTAATCCACTGCCCCAACGGCTCCGGCTCGCCGCCGCTCTCTCGCTTCGTGCACTATGAAACGGATTGTTCTCGCCGCCACCGGCGCAAGCGGAGCCATCTACCTGCAACGGCTCTTGCATTACCTTGGGCGTGAAGCGTGTGAACTTCATCTGCTCTTCAGCGAATACGGTCGACAGGTGGTCCGCGAAGAAGTCGGCGAACTCCTCCTCCCGCCCGGCCTGCGTCAATATAATAGTCGCTCGATGAATGCCCCGTTTGTCTCCGGCTCCACGGCCTTCGACGCCATGGTCATTTGCCCCTGTTCCATGGGCACCCTCGCTCGCATCGCCGCCGGCACCAGCGACACCGCGATTCTCCGGGCTGCGGATGTGTTTCTCAAAGAACGTCGCCCCCTGATTCTCGTTCCCAGGGAAACCCCTTTTAATTTGATGCACGCCCGCAATCTGGTGACGGTCCTTGAAGCGGGAGCCGATGTCATCCCAGCCATGCCCTCCTTTTACAGTCACCCGAGCACCCTTGAGGCGGTCGCCGACACGGTCGTTTGGCGGATCGTGCGCCATCTCGGCTTCGAACCAGAGGCGGCTTTCCGGTGGAAAGAAGATCCGCCAACGTCAGTCGGCTGATCCTTCGAATGAAACGCGCCTGGCAAATCACCCTGGCAGGCTGGCTCGGCACCCTGATGCTACGGATGTTAGGAGCCACCCTCCGCATGGAGGTCCACGATGCGAGCGGTTTTTGCGCCCGCCCTCCGTTGGCCCCGGGCATCGGTCTCTTCTGGCACAATCGAATGCTCATGATCCCGGTCATTTGGTCCCGCCTGCGCACCGGCCTGCCGACCGCCTGTCTCACTAGCACCAGCAAGGATGGCGAAATCACCGCCCGCATTCTGGCCGGGTTCGGCTTCGAAAGTATCCGCGGCTCGACTTCAAAACGCGGGGTTGGTGCCCTGCTCGGGATGCAACGGGCGCTCAAACGGGGAGTGGCCCTGGCCATCGTCCCCGACGGGCCGCGCGGTCCCTGTTACCAAATGCAGCCGGGCGCGGTGAAATTAGCGATGGATACGGGGACGCCAT
Source organism: uncultured Chthoniobacterales bacterium (assembly GCA_964608775.1). Lineage (GTDB taxonomy): Bacteria > Verrucomicrobiota > Verrucomicrobiia > Chthoniobacterales > CAZSPO01 > CAZSPO01. The sequence continues at coordinate 4,751 of CAZSPO010000241.1, forward strand.
TGGTCTGCGTTTGTTGGGAGGTGGATCGTTGTTGGCGATTGAAAAGTTGGGATCGCTTTATCATCCCCAAACCCTTCGCCAAACTTACCGTCACCCTCTCCGCCCCCGTCTGGCTCCACGGCGATTCCGCCAACCCCGAACATCTGGAAACGCTCCGCGAACGGATGGAAATCCGAATGATGCAGCAGGTGGGCGCACGGTAGCCGAAAGCCAGCGGTCAGGTAAGAATGGCACTAAGATAAGGATATGGGATATGGGGTCAGTAGTGAATGGCACTAAGATAAGGGCGATTTGGGACGTTTGCGGGGCAGGGTAGAGTCGGTTGGATCGGGAGCGTGGAGGATGAGATGTTGGGTGATCTCGCGTAGTTCGTGAACGATGGCCTCAAACTCCCGGTAGTTGGCGATGGCCTGCTTCATTTTTTGCGCCCGAGGGTCTGAGAGGGTGCGGGTGACGGTTTTGCCTTTGAGCTTCCTGGTCCATATCCAAGACGAGGGTGACTTGGGCATCACGCTGCCCTGGCTCAGGCTCTCGAAATTCCCAAGCCGGGAAGCAAGCCGGGCGTATCGAGCTTTCAGACGCCTGACATCCCGTGAAGTGAGTGTGGCTTTGTGCATATTTCACTATTATAAACTGGCCACCAGGCGGAAGTAGGTATACTTTATTCCGATGCGCAATCCCACTCCATTCTTCCACGCCTTTGGTCCACTGCTTTTTGGCAAACCCCCGGTTTCCGGCCTCGCCAAGGCTTTTGCCAAGTTCTCCCAATCCGCCACCCTTTCCCATCTTCGCAGGCTCTTCGGTGCAGCCGTTCCCGCTGCGCTTCTGGCTCCGCAATCCCGCGGGCAGAACAGCCGCCAACGACTCTTTTCTCTGGAGGTGGTCTTCTGGACTTTTCTCGATCAGGTGCAGACACCAGCGGGGTCCTGTCGCGAGGCCGTTCGCAAAGTCATGGCTCTGGCTAGGCGTAAATTTATCCGCGAGGGCGAGGATGCGATGAGCCCGCATACCAGCGCCTATTGCCAGGCCCGCGCGAGACTGCCCCTCAAGGTTCTCGACGATATTCACGCCCATCTCGCCGAGCGCCTGCACATCCATATTCCTTCCAGCAAGCTCTGGCACAACCGCCATGTCCGCGTCGTCGACGGCACCAGCCTTTCCATGCCCGACACCGAAGCCAATCAGGTGCGTTGGCC
>CAZSPO010000242.1:0-5936 GCA_964608775.1 uncultured Chthoniobacterales bacterium
GCACCAGCTGGCGGTCTCGGGCCTGAACACCGGCCTCAGCCTGCTGTTCGTCCCCGTCTTCGGCTGGGGCGTGGCGGGGGTGGCGCTGGCCACCGCCATCGCGGGTTTCGGCGGCCTTTGCTACGGGCTGTGGCTGGCGGCCGGGCGGGCGCGGGCGATCCGCCCCGAAGGCTGGCGGCCCGATCCGCGGCGCATCCTCGCGCGCGCGGCGCTGCTGGCGGTGATGACGCTGAACCGCGACCTGTTCCTGCGCACGCTGGCGCTGACGGCCTGCTTTGCGTGGATGACGCGGCAGGGCGCGGCGCTGGGGGACGCGACGCTCGCGGCCAATGTGGTGCTGTGGCAGTTCCTGATGGTCTCGGCCCATGCGCTCGACGGCTTCGCCATCGCCGCCGAGACGCTGGTGGGGCAGGCGGTGGGCGCGCGCGACCGGGCGGCGGTGCGCCGCGCCTCGATCGCGACGAGCGTCTGGGCCGTCGTTCTCGCGGCGGCGGGGTCGGCCGCGCTCTGGGCGGGGTCGGGCGGTTGCGGCAGATTGGCGTCCTCCATCGCGAGGCGGGCCGCCGCCACGGCAAACTGGCAGTAGCGATCGAGCCGCCGAATTTCTCGATGGGTCAACCAGAGGGCAGGATCAAAGTCTGAGCAAACGGCCACCGAAAGAGCCCGACAACCTGGGACCGTAAATTCACTCAAGGATTCCCCGCAACTTTTGCCCGCAAGAAGCGCTTCCCAGACGGCGGGCCACCCAATCCCGCACGGGGCGATAAAACCGATGCCCGTGACGACCACACGGCGGCGGGCTGGAAGAGAGGGAGCAAGCACGTGTCAGGGCAACCGAAGATCGTAAGTCATGGCTCCCTCGCCATGTCGGATGACGGGACGACCCGGGTCGGGCGGGCGAATGTCACCGAGTGGAGTGAAGCCAGTGAGGGCATCAAATTTCCAAGCCCCAAGGGCATGCCCTGCCGCATCGGTTACATGAAGAGTCAGGGGGATTTGGAGGGGAATGCCGGGATGAAGCGAGGGGTAGAGTGCTGTCTGCCGGTAGCGCAGTCCCGCCCCGCAACCGCCTGGGAATGGGAGGAGATGCAAGGGGCGACCATTGACCAACACCCGGCCATCGAATGTGTCGCGGGTCGAGAGAATCTCTAGGCGACGCACAGAGGTATCGACAAATCGGCTCGTGGAGCCGCCTTCTGTCGGGGTTTCGCAGAGCAGCGGCCAGCCTTCGCAGGCGCGTCGGATTTGGAAGGGAATCCCGCCGATTTCGGTGTCCAACAGGAGAGGAAACCGCCATTCCCAGATGGCCCGGTAAAGGACGGGATCCAGCTTCATTCCGGAAGTGGCCAGTTCGGTGAAAACGCGTTGCAAATCCTGCCAGAGATAAGCGGGAAGAAAATAGCGGTCGTGCAACGTCTCGCCAAAGGCCGTGAGGGAGGCTGGTTGCTCCACTTCGAGGGTGTGAGCGGCGACACAGCGCCAAAGGAGGGCAACCGCTGCCATCCAATCGGCATGAGGCAACGTTTCGATGGCACGGAATTCGACGAGACCAAGGCAGCCGTTCGCGCTGTTGGGCGACCAGAATTTATCGAAGCTCGTTTCGCACCGATGGGTGTTGCCGCTGGCGTCGGTATGAAGATGCCGGAGCGTTTCTCCGATCATAAACCGATGGTCCCCTTTTGCGAGGGAGGCGAGGTGGGCATAAGCCATCTCCAGATCCCAGAGAGAGGTGCCGGATTCGTCCGGACGCGGAGCCTGCGAACTGGTGCCAACATAGATGCCGCTGAATAGATAGGCAAAAACCGGGTGACGCTGAAAATAACGGAGCATGGAGGCCAACCAGGGGCCTCGGGTAAAGAACGGGTTTTTCTTCAGGACCGGCCCGCCAAACAGCAGATGGTTCCCCCCACCGGTTCCTTGCTCCGTGCCGTCCGGGCTGGTCCGCCAGCTCCGCATTCCGACTTCCTTGCCTGCTTCCTCCAGGGTTCGCATCCACCATGTGTAATCCTCCCAGCGGGGACAGGGCGGCAAATTAATTTCGAGCACCCCGGGATCGGCCGCCAGGCCAAGCCGCCACCACCGGTGGTCCTCATCGGCGGGCAGATAGCCTTGAAACCGGACGGCGGTTACCCGAGCCTCGCCCAAAGCGTCGAGCCACCATTGCAGAAGGGCGGCGAACGGTTCTTGGAGCAGCGGAGGGAGAAAAATCGAAAGGCCGTCGCCGTCCCATTCCAGCACTAACGCGCGGCGCAACGCCTTTTCCGGTAGGAGGGGAAGGGGAAGCCGAAGCCCGGCCGGTCCCTCGGCGTTTACCAGATCCATGGTCGCCCGTCGACCGGTGGGCCAGACATCGGTCAGCCAACCTTTTTCCTCGTCGTGATCGATGGGAAGAATCCAAACCCGGTTCCCTGGGTGGAGCCGGTCCCGCCCTTTGAGCCAACGCGACGGCAGCCCGAGATGTTCGACAAATGCCTCGCGCCACTGGTGGAGAAGAGCCGGGGTGAGTTTGCGGGTGCTTCCCTCCAGCGGCACCCGCATCAGAGGCCGACCGGATGCGAGTCCGAAAAGATGAAGCACCCAGCGTGGATTCACCTCGCCGGGATAAAGTTTACCCGGAGAGAAAATCGGGAGTGCCCCGGGCAACCGTTTTTGCAGTGCCGCTGCCAATTTGTAAGCGTAGCCGAGTTTCTGCGGACCGACGGCGATGATCGACCATTCCGGCCCCTTTGGATCGTCGGGGATGAGGGTCGGTTCGCCCCCCAGCGTGAGGGCGACTTTATGCTGGGCAAAAAGCGTGTCGGCCGCCCTGGCAGCAGGGCAGGTCCGTGTGTCAGATGCCGGTGTTTTCACAGGGGAATCAGGGAGAGTTCAGTCGTCATTCGGGAACCGACCGCATGCGCATGGTAATAGCGTCCGCTCAGCGGGCTGATATCGTCTGGAACCAAACCGGCGGCGAGCGGGATAAAATTTTCGTTGCAAAGCACGCCGTTGGTCCCGTCCAGCCCGATCCAACCGGCTCCTGGCAGATAGGCCTCTGTCCAGGCATGCAGCGCCCCTTGTGCCACGCGTTTGGCTTCCTCGACATCGAATTCGCAGAGGTAACCGCTCACAATCCGGGCTGCGACCCCTTGCTGACGAAGATATTCAGCAAGTAAAACAGCCGTGTCCCGGCAGGCTCCACTCCGGGCAGCGACGGTGGCGTGGGCGGAGCGGGCGTCGCCTTCATCCCGACGTTCATAAGCAATATGGTCATGCATGGCCTGGGTAATCGCCACGAGGGTTTCAACCGTCGGCTCCGGTCCGTTTGGCATGGTAAAAAAAGGAAGCGTTAACAACGGCTCCAAGGGCGCTAGGTAGGCGGCGAGGCCACGCTGTTCGTCTGGCTCATAACGGAAAGGAGAGGTGAGCGCGTGATCGGCCACTAGGAAGTTAAAGGGATTGAATGGCCGAACATCCAGCTCCAACCGGGTCATTGCCCCAAATTCAAGCGTGGCTTCCGGAATAAAAATGGTGGTGACGATGTTCCCATGGAGATCGAGTCCCGGCATAAGATTGCCGGACGGTTTGACTTCTAATGTCTGGCTGCGGACCTCCAAATGGGGGGCGGGCCTTGGATGCAAACGCACGGTGTGCGGGGAAAAACTGACCGGCTTTTCGTAATGATAAACCGTGTGATGAATGGCGCGGACTCTCATGCGGCGGCGGCCTTTTCTGACAGACGTTTCATTTGCACCCGCACCCGCATCCGCTGGCTGCCGGCTCCTTTAAAAGTGCCGCGAATTGGGGCAGCGTCACGAAAATCGCGCCCAAACGCGACGGTGACGTGGCGTTCGCCGCACCAGAGATTATTGGTGGGATCGAGGGCGACCCAGATCATCCCCGGAGCCAGCACCTCGACCCAGGCATGGGTGGCGAGGCTTCCCGTCAGCCGACCGCCCCGTCCATGCCCCGGCTCCGGGTTGGGATCGAGGTAGCCACAAATGTAACGGCTGGGGAGTCCGGCGGTCCGGAGGATGCTGAGCATAATGTGGGCAAAATCTTGGCAAACCCCCCGTTTCTGTTTCCAAATGGTGGCCAAAGGGGTGGTGTTGGTGGTGGAGCCGCTGCGATAGGTGAAGGTTTTATGAATGGCCTGATTCAACTGGGAAAGCCCTTCGCCCAATGGTTTGTTTCCCCTCAGATAACGTCTCGCCCACATCGTCGCCTCCCGCCCCAACGGCACCGCTTGGGTAGGGAGGACGAAATCGTAAACATCGGTCATGATCGAGGTGAAAATCTGCCTGGTCTCCTGAATACTGGTCTCCAGGCTCGCGTGCGGGAGCGGTTCCTCCGCCGTGGAAACCCGGAGCTGGTTGCTGATGCGTAACGCCTCATGCCGATAGGGGAGCGAGAAGAATTGTACCTCATTGCCGAAGTAATCCTCAAAAGTCGAGAGCGGCACGACCGGTGCCACCACGATGTCGTGCGCATGGATCTGTTGGCGTCCCGATGGCGGGGGAGTCAGTCGCGCCTCAATATAGGCCTCGGCAGAGGGGCCGTCGTAGAGGTAGTCGGTGGTGTGGGTGATCTGAAATTCCATGGCGTTGCCCCTGCCCGACCCCCCCTACGCGAAGCCGACGAACAGGGGCTGGTCTGGTTGGGTGATTCGGGCCTGATGATTAAGGAAGCTGTCGGCAATCACATGATGTAGTTCCTGCGTGTGCTCTAATAGATTGTCCAGCACGAGTGAGAGTCCTCTCATTTTCTGCGACACAATTTCTTCGGGCAACAGCTCGGTTTCCCCAGATGGCAGGCCACCCGCCTGTAGGCCGGGTTCGAAAAATGAGCCCCAATTCGTCGCACGCAACCCGTCGATGATCTGCCGAAACGCTTCTAATGTATGGCGCGTGGTGGGCAGATCGGCAGGGAGCGAGCGCCGCAAATAGTCGTCGCAACGCAACAGCGAAAAAGTGACCGACCGCGGGGCATCCGGATTCTGGCACAACAACTCCAGCACGGGCAACGGCTCCGCTCGCATCTGGTAAACGCGCCGATAGGCATCCCGGGTGCCGAGCAGCAGCAAAAAGGCCGAGAGCTCAATCTCGGTCGAATGCTCCAAACTGAGCGGGCGCACTAGCTGATCGAGCAAAGAGGAACTGATCGAAATCATCGCGTTCGCCGTGAAAATCGCCCGTTCCAAAAATTGGCCCACCCGGCAAAACCGAAAGCCGTCATCCGCCAACATCGTCGATTCCGCCGTCCCAAACCATTGGGGCACCAACCCGACCACATGCGCCGAGAGCCGTCGGGTAACGCGGCGGGCGGTCTCTTCGTCAGTGGTCTCGTGAAATTTCGTGCGGGCAAATAAGTCCGCCACATCCGTCATCACCGACCACGCCTCCGGACTGATCGCATCCTGAATCGATTCCGCATTCTCCCGCACGCGCTGCAAAGTGTAATGCAGGCATCCCGGCACATTCGCCTGCAACACCAGACGATAACGATCCATGGGACTCGCAATACTTCGCCGACTGCTCGGGTTCACCTGGTCAAGGGGCGGGAGTAGCCGGTTCCAAATCGGGCGGTAAAGCTTCCGCTCGGCCCCCGTCAGCTCCTCCGCTTCGACCGTTTCAATCATTCGGATCATGTGACCGAGGTGATAGCTCCGCTCCAAATACCGGCCCATCCAATAAAAAGATTCTGCCACCCGACTCATCACCCGCCGTTCAGGGGGGCGCAAATCCCGCATCTGTCGGGGCGACGATTGTTGGGTGACCGGTTCGGCGTTTTCCCCCGGCACCCAACTGTCTTTGCTCCCACCCCCGATTTCGAATGAAATCAGCGGATGCTCCTCCGACGACAACCGGGTCAGCATCCCTGGGAAGAGCTCAAAGTCTTCCCCGATCCGCAGGGCAAAGACGAGGTGGTCCTGGCGGCGGTTGACCGGCTTGCCATTG
>CAZSPO010000243.1:0-5840 GCA_964608775.1 uncultured Chthoniobacterales bacterium
CGGCGACGGCGCGAGAGCTCGCCGGGCACGGGGCCAGGGAGGCTGCAACCGGCGGGGCACAGGCTGGCTGGCAGGCAGATTCATCGTCCCTTTATCGAGCCTGGAGACGGGCGTCGGCCAATGCCCGCAAAGCCTCTGGTAATCGGGGACCGAAGTTCAGCAACATCGCGTCTTCCACCACGATCACCTGTTTGGCAGAGGCTGCCGGGGTCATTGACACGCCTGGCATGCCGAGCAGGGCTTCCAATCCCCCCGCCGCTTCCACGGTGCGGGGAGTGGTGATAATCCAAGTGGCATTCGTCCCAGCAAGCGCTTCGGGATTGACCGGTTTATAATTTTCATAGCCGCCCATCGCATTGGTCAATCCTGCCAGAGCCAACACCGCATCGCCAGCCGTGCCACTCCCTGCTGCCTGCGGACTGCCGCCCCCTGCGCCAAACAAAAAAAGGGCCGATTCCTCAGGCAGCGTGACGAGGGGAGCGAGGGCGGCTGCGAACGAGGCATCAAACTCCGCTGCGAGCGCCCTGCCTTTTTCCGGCACGCCGAGGGCTTCCGCGACGGCGACAATTTTTGCCCGCACCCCATCGGGCGAATGGGTTTCCTCGACCACCACGAGCGGGACCTGGGCGGCCCGCAATTGATCGAGGACCGTTGGTGGTCCGGCTTCGTCGGTGGCCAACACGAGATCGGGTTGCAGCGCAAGAATCCCTTCGGCGGAGAGCGCCCGCGAATAGCCGATCTTGGGAAGTGCCCCGGTGATCGACTCCGGGTGGACACTCGTCGTATCCACCGCAGCGAGCCGGTCCTCTTCTCCCAGAGCGCAGACAATTTCTGTCAACGACCCGGAAGCGGACACCACACGGGACGGTTCATCGGCAGGAAGACTGGCCGTGGCGACCAGGCAGAGGAGGAGAGCGATAGGAGAAATTCTCATGCTGCAGTTTGTAACAACGCCGTGATGCTCCGCCATTCTTCCAACTCCGGCTGCCCCGGTTTGCGGGCACCGAAGAATTGAATCACCAGCTCGCCCGGGGCGTCGTAGCATTCCACAGAGGTCACAAACCCATCCTTGGTCGGTTTACGCACCACCCAGGCGTGCGTGATGGCGGTGTCGCGCAGGTGCAAATTAAAATCGGGATCAAGGACGTTGATCCAATCGCCGTAACGGGCAATTTTGGCGATGGGCCCGGTATGAATTTGGATGCACCCCGGATTTCCGACGAAGACCATGATCGGCAATTGCGAGGCGGCCGCGGCGTGCAACAACCGTTCGCCCGAACTGGCCGGTTCGATTGGGAGGGCGAACTCCCCTTCCACCAACCGCAACGCTTGGCGACGACCAACGTGATGTTTGCGCAGAAGCCCGTGGAATTCATGGGTGTCCTGCAAGCCGCGCCAACCCGCCCGCAACGCTTCGCGGTCAATCTCGTCGTCGGGCAGATCCGGTTTGGGCTCGGTCACTGGCTCAACCGGTTCTGCCGGAGCGCTATTTTCATGACGCGTTTTCTCGATGAAGGCGTCGAAGGCCGCGACGTCGCTGGTTTCTTCCAAATAAATCTTATGCACCGCACGACCGGCGGCATCGAAAATTTGTAGGCTGCGTCGCCCGTTTTCGTTGACCGCAAAAAGCCGCTTCCAATGGTTGAGGAAGAGCCGGAGATCGATGTCCTTCCCAGCCACCTGGCCCATGGGACCGAAAATGCCGGGCTCGGAGTAAGGGCCGGAGCGTTCGTGGACGGCGTGTTCATTGCGGGTGAGCGCCATGACTCGACCGAATGCGGGTGCGTCAGTCAGGAGGGTTTTGGGATCGGGCTGGAGCCGAGTCGCAGAGCCGTTGGCGCAACCGAGGGCGGTGAGTTGGACTTCCGCAGCGCCCAGGCGATGGGCGGCCTCGCGGATGCGGAGTTTGGGTTCGCTCTCTTTGAGTGCGTCGTATTGGGCGGCGAGCGCCGCAGGATCAGGGGTAGTGGTGGTGGGGTTCATTGGCGTTTCAGTGTCCAGTCCGGGTCATCATTGGTCGCCGCAAGCGGTGACCAGTATCGCATGTCTTGCATGGATTGGTAGTCCAACATCGCCACGCGCCCGTCCAAGAAACCAAATGCCGCTTTTCCGCCGTGGCGGGGATGAACGAATCCCCATTGGTCAGCTCCAGCGGCTTCGTCGTAGCGAGTCGCCCAACGGCGACTTTGGAAATTGGGCGAACGAATCAAAAAATAACCTTCGATCTTCTCTTTCCCGGTGCCGGAACGGGCGGAGGCAAAGACAATTTGTTTAGAAGGCTCCGGGACATCGGTCATCCGCAGGGCACAAAAAGGGCCGAACCGGCTGAAGGCTCGTTCGGTCGGGACCAGATCACTGCTGCCCCCGTAATCGCCGCCGACGAAAGTAGCGTTAATGCCAAAAGAAGGCCCGACACTGACAGCGTAGGCAGAACCGGCGGTCTCGGGCACTGACTTGCGGGAGCCGGTAAAGAGGGTGCCGCTGAGTTGATAATCGAGATACGGAGCGAGCCGCCAGGGGTAACGGGCGTTGGCCGGAAAATGAAGGCTTTCCCCCGCAGCATCCACCGCCGGTTCGGCTCGGTAACCCGCAAGCAATTGGCCATTGTTTTCCGTCGTATAAAGATGGTAAGCGATCATCGTTTGCCGAAGCGCGGCGACCTCCTCGGCAGCCTCACCCTTGTCCCGGGCGCTGCCGGCAACGAAGACGGTGAGGCTGGCGAGGACGCCGACGATCGCAAGCACGACTAACAATTCGACCAGGGTAAATCCCCTGCGCTGCCGAACCGCCTCCGGCCCGGGAATCCCCCCCCTGGAAGGGCTGCGCCGCACCCGGCGGCGAAGCCCAAGGAACCCGAGCCCGAGGAGCGTGAGCAAGGCGGTGCCGGGCTCGGGAATGAGAGTGTATTGCACCGCCATTTGCCCGGCTAAATAGTCTCCAAAACCCGGGTCATGCAAGATGTTCTCTTTTGTATAAAAGGAGGGAAATGTGGCCGGACCCCCAAACGCAGCGGTATGAAGCGAGGTGATCATGAAATTCAGCTGCCCCGCATCAAGCCCTTGCTGCACGTAAGCGAGCACATCGGGGTCCGCAAGGTTGAGAGTAAAAGTAAAGACTGTATCAATCGGGACCGTATCACCTGCGGTTAGGCTGGGAGCAATCCCCGTCGCCCAAGGGGTGGTGTCGAACGCGTCAGCGACATTGTTCGAAACGTCGGTGAGCGCGACGCCGTTCGACCCAAGCGCGTAGGCATTGCGGACGCTCTCGGCAGGTGGTCCAGGCGGGGAGAAGTTGCTGTCTTCGTCAAACGTCCCGAGAGAAAAGCCGTTGCGGTAGCCAACCCCGAACAACTCAATCGGGCGCCCGGTGTCGCTGTCGGCAACAAAATTGGGGTCGGTGTTATCAAGGTAAGTCTGGTAGCCATCGTATGTCGGATCATAGGCAAAGGCTCCACCGACATTGATCGTGAGAGAGAGGGTGATATCGGAGACGAGATAGTTCTCGCTGCCAAGCGACGCGTCGATGAGGCCAGTGGTATCAAACCCGACCAGGAACTGGGCATCCCGGTCGTCGAATCCAGCGGCTCCGACTGCTCCAAAGGTGGAAGCAGCTGAACGGGTGCCCGGGGTGGAATTGAAGGGATAATTCCAACGGTCAAGCGTTGGCTCCAAAAAATCGGCATTATCTGCCTGAAGAGGAGGGGTGAAGGTCAGGCTAAGAAGGCCGGCCGCACAAACAGCGGCCCAACGATGCGGGAGTGAGTAGAGTTTGAACACGAAGACAAATTAACCAGGTCGAAACCGCTCCGCTCCCGGTTGCATGACCAGAATTAGCGATGAATTTCCGTTCTTTAAGGGCCTAATGCTCTCGACTGCCGATGAAATGACATCGCCCGAGAAAGGGCGACCCTGGCGACCTTGGATGTCAGCACCCTCCATGCCACAGGCACCTTGCATACAAGCACCCTCCATACCACAGGCACCTTGAATATAAGCGCCTTCCATGCCGCAAGCGCCTTGGATGTCAGCACCCTCCATGCCACAGGCACCTTGAATATAAGCGCCTTCCATGCCGCAAGCGCCTTGAATATAAGCGCCTTCCATGCCACAGGCGCCTTGGATGTCAGCGCCTTCCGTGCCGGAGGCACCTTGGATGTCAGCGTCATCCATGCCACAGGCGCCTTGGATGTCAGCGCCTTCCGTGCCGGAGGCACCTCGGACATTAGCCGGTGCGCGCAAGCCACCGGTCCCAATTTACAACAGATTCGCCCCGGCAGGGGCGGCGGATTCACAAGCGCTACCAAAAAATCGGCGGCTCTTATTAGCCCTCAGTCGCCACCAGAACCACCCCATATTGGCCCAGGACGGACGGGGGCTCCTTCTCTTCATCCCCTCATACAATAGAGGACGGTCATGCCGGAAAACCATGACCCCAGAGCCCTGTGTTCTAGCGGAGAAGCATTTAAATACCGCAATTGCAACGTGCACCAGCGTGTGTGGAGGCGTGGACTCTCACTTAAACCCAATCGGAGATGCACATGTTGTCGGCTTGACTTCGCAAGGGTTTGCGAAGATGCGAATGCCATGAGCAATCCTCTGTCGGTGGTGCAGATCCCTGAACGGCTCGACGCCGAGCATGGCCCTGAGGCGGAGCGGATGATGCGGCATCAAATCGGAGAGGGGGTCCGGCATCTGCGGCTCGACCTGGGCAACACGGCTTACGTGAGTTCGGCGGGGCTCCGGGTGTTGGTCTCGCTCTATCGGGAATTGCAACAACTCGGGGGCAGCCTGCAAATTGTCGCCGTGCATCCAAACGCGGAGCGGGTGCTAGAATTAGCCGGTTACGGCAGCCTTTTGCAGACGCCCGACGGGACGGGGGTGATCCAGGGCTCCGACCATTACACGACCGAAAGCGTCCGGGCGGAAGTTTTCTCCCTCGGCCCCGGCGGTTATACCTTGAGCCGTCTCTCGGCCCGGAGCTCTTTCCTTGCGGAAACCGCTTCCACCCAACTGCCGCTCGCCATCGGGCTCGGGCGGGTGGCCGTGGAGGAGGGCGGCGAAGCTTCGGACGAAGGTTGGTTCCTCGCGGCGAGCGGCCTCGTGCTGCACCAACCTCGCCATGCAAAGACCCCTGATTTTTTCGAAGCCTCGGGGATGCTGCGTCCGCAGGTGCGTCCGGTAACGGGGCTCGGTATGGAGGGAGGACCGAACGTGCTGATGCGGCTGACAAGACCGAACGGCGAGCAGGCAATGGGGTTGACGGAAATCTTCGATATTTTGGTGTCGCACCATCACGGCCCAACGGTGGTGTTCGGGGCGATCCGGGTGGCGGGGTTGGAATTGCCTTGCTTCCGTTCGCCTGCGAAGCGGACGGGTGGGGTTGGGGGCCCGCATTTGATTTCCGCTGAAGCCTTGGGGGCTGAGCAGGGGCTCCAAGTGCTGCTCGCCGGCGTGGTGACTCCGATGGATGGCATTCCGCCCGCACTGGAAGGATTGCCCGTGTTGAATGCGGGAGCTCGACATTTTTACGGCATGGCCTTGTTGGCGCATGATGTGCCGCTGCCTGCCGGAGCGTTTCCCGTCACCCAATTCCTCGACGCAGCCACCCGCGCGCGATTGCTCGCGCTGGGGGAACCGGTGGGGGATGGGCGTCACGGCATGGGTCTGCAGCTCGAATGCGGGGTGCTCTGGAGCGGCCCGGTGCGCGGGGGTATGTGAAAGGAAAAGCGATCCTGCTGATGCTACAGGCCGCCGCCCATTTGGAGCGCATTGAAGTCGAGTATCTACCCCACTGTTTCATAAAAGCAGGAAGTGGTTGCGCCGCAGATTTTTGTGCAGGGC
>CAZSPO010000244.1:0-5839 GCA_964608775.1 uncultured Chthoniobacterales bacterium
TGGGCTCGGTCCCCGGGCCTGGCTCCGCCGTGCGGAAGCGGTCCCGCTCCCACCGATCATAACGTCCCCTCCTTGAGTCGGGCCCGAATCCCTAGGATCGCGCGGATCATGCGCCACGAATCCCGGACCAGATGCACTTTGCTACCTGGCACGTCCCGCCAGTTGATCGGCACTTCCTCAATCGGAACCCCGGCCTGCACGAGCGCGGCAAGCAACTCGACGTCAAACGCAAACCGCCTCTCGACCAGTCGGGCCCGAGCTTCCCGATAAAAGGGCGCTGGAACAATCTTCAAGCCGCATTGAGAATCGTAAATCCCCGGGTGAACGAACGTCCCGACCAGCGTTGCAAAAAGCCGTCCGTAAATATGCCGCCGCCAGGAACGTTCCACCTCTCTGCCCAGCATCTTTACCCGCGAAGCAAACCATGCCACCCCAGGTGTCGCTTCGGCCCGCGTCACGAGACGCACCACCTCCTCGGCCGGCACCGCCCCATCGGCATCGACAAAGGCCAACCACTCTGTTTGCCAGCAAAACTCATTCCAACCCGCATAAACCGCCCCCCCTTTCCCCCGGTTATTTGTCAACGGTCGCCAAAGAAAATCACGACCTTCCACCAGCCCCCGACGTTGCATCGCTTGAAGCAAGGCCACCTGTGACTCCGGACGGGAGCCATCATCGACCACGCAAGTTCGCCAGCCTGGCCGATCCAAAAATCCGATCTGTTTCAGCGATTCCGCAAAGGCCGGGAGCCGCTTGGTTTCTTCATACGCAGGAATCACGAACAATCCCGTGCGCAAACCCCCGATGAAATCCGACTTATCGCCCACTGGGCGGTGGGAAAGCTCGTGCGGAATGGAAAATTGTTCCTCGGACATTGGCGCGGTGAATGCTGTCTGGGGTTAATTGCCACCACTCGTGGCAAAAAGATTGAGAAGGGCAACATTCACTCCTTACTCGCAGAGAAACCCGACAATTTCAGGATAAAACAGGGAAAACCGCAATCAGGCAAATTCTTCGGTGAGCGATCGAGAGCGAACGGTCGGCATAGTGAAAAACCGACTCTTCCGTCGGGACTCTCCCTCCCGCATTTGCATGCGCCACCGGTGTTGCCGTCGTCGCCCTTAAGGCGCAGCCGGGGCTTGGCTCAAGGGGCCGCGATAGTGACAGCGGGCGGAAGGGGTCTCGTGGATCACAATCTCAGACAGCCCAGGCAGCGCCGGAGCCAGCTTTTGCCAAAACCAATCTGCCATCAGCTCAATCGTTGGATTCTCCAGTCCTGCGATTTCATTTAAGTATCCATGGTCCAATTGTTCGAGCAACGGTCGCATCGCCCGGCTGATTTCTGCGTGGTCATAGACCCAGCCTGTGGCAGGATCGACCTCTCCTTCGATACTGATTTCCACTTTGAAACTATGCCCGTGCATCCGGGCGCATTTATGGCCTTCGGGCACATGAGGGAGAGTCTGAGCTGCTTCAAACCCGAAATCTTTGGTCAACCGCACCTTCATCACCCCCGTCCCTACACGGCATGCAGCGGCGGGGGCCAGACGTTTTTTTTCATCCCTGTTCGCCATCGAGGCGAGCCAAGGGTAGCCTCCCCGCGATGAACCCGATCAAATGGCAGCTCCATTGGCAAATCCTCGCCGCCCTCCTGCTTGCGGCGGCGGTGGGTGTCCCGATCAATCTCTCCGGTGCCCAGGAAGCGCCGACCTCCCTCACCTTGGTGGCAGTGTGCGACTTTATGGGCACGCTCTTCCTTAACGCCCTCAAGATGATCGTCGTGCCATTGGTGGCCACATCGATCATTGCAGGCATCATTGGCATGGGAGGGGAAGGAGCGTTTGCCCGGCTCGGGATGAAAACACTCGGCTACTACTTTCTCTCCGGCCTCGTTGCCGTGGTGATCGGGCTGGTGATCGTCAACCTGCTCCGGCCCGGAACGGTCGCCCCCGAGGTCGCCGAACGAATCCTCGCGCAGGCAGAGGAACCGGAGGGCTTCATGGACAAGGCTCAGGATCGCTCAATGGCCGATGTCTGGGGGGTCTTTGAACGGATGCTCCCTCCCAATATCCTCGACGCCGGAACCGACAACGGCCAGCTGCTTGGCATTATCACCTTCTCGTTGTTGTTCGGCTTTTTTGTGACCCGACTCTCTGAGAAACATCGGCTGTTTCAACAGGATTTCTGGGACAGCACCCAGGCGGTCATGCTCCGGCTGACCAACTTCATCATCGCCTTTGCTGCGCCTGGCGTTTTTGGGTTGGTCACACCCATTCTTATTCGGACTGGATTCGACTTGTTTCAGCCATTGCTGGTCTTTTTTCTCACGGTCGCCTTCGCCCTCGGGCTCCATTTTTTCGTGGCCCTCCCGCTGATGCTTCTCGTGCTGGGACGCATCCGGCCCGCCCAACATTATCGGGCGATGGCCCCCGTGCTCCTCACCGCTTTTTCTACCTCTTCCTCCGCTTCCACGCTTCCGGTGACGATGGAAACGGTGGAGGAAAAGGCCGGGGTCTCCAATCGGGTGGCCAGCTTTACCCTTCCCCTCGGAGCCACAGTGAATATGGATGGCACCGCCTTGTATGAATGCGTGGTGGTGATTTTCATTGCCCAGCTCTTCGGGGTGGTTTCCGGGTTTGAAATCACCCTCGCCATGCAGATCAACGTGGTCATTCTTGCCTTGCTCACTTCGATCGGAGTAGCCGGCATCCCAAGTGCCAGCCTGGTCGCCATTGTCTTGATTCTCACCGTCGTCGGGCTTCCGCCGGAAGCCGTCGGCATCGTTTGGGTCACCGACCGGATTCTCGACATGGCCCGCACCGCCGTGAACGTCTTCAGTGACACCGTCGGAGCCGTGATTATCGCCAAAAGCGAGGGCGACCCGGTCTACCCGCCCGTCGAAGCCCCGACCGCCAACGGCTAACTCCCAAAGAGAAAATCCCACCAAACCGCAATAGTGCTTAAAAACAGCTCAACGCCCCATAAACAAACGGGCCGCACTCACTTCCGGTAAATCGGCCTCCAAAGCCGCGAGTGCAGATTTTTGAATGTCATACCGCACCCGCTGCCAACGAATCGTGCCCGCACGGTCGTCGAAAAGAACCCAGCACGCCCGCGGATCCCGGTCCCTCGGTTGGCCGACGCTGCCGACATTTACCACATAGCGCCCCTGCCGATGCAGCCGAAACGTCGCCCCACGCGGATGCACCCGGCGGGCTCGTTTGGTTCCTTGTTGCAAATATATGGCTGGCACATGGGTGTGCCCGACAAAACCGACCCGCTCCACCTGCCTGGCCAAATGCGCGGCGGCTCTGGTGGCCCCATCAATGTATTCGAAGGTCAATGGATCTTCCAAACTCGCATGGGTCACGGCGAAACCGCCAAAGTGATGCACGAGCGGCAACCGCCGGAGAAAAGCCCGTTCGGCCGTGGACAACTGGGCGCGGGCCAACCGCAGCCCGGCCGCCACATCGTCCCGGAGCGGATCGAGTTGAACGTCGAGAGCCGCCATGGCGTCATGGTTGCCGAGCACAAAATGCCGACAACGAGCCCGGGCCAGCGTCAGGCAGGCCTGGGGTGAGGCTCCGTAACCCACCACATCACCCAGACAAAGGATTTCATCCACCCCCGTCCGGTCGATATCGGCCAAGACAGCCTCCAACGCCGCTAAATTGGCGTGCACGTCGGAGAAAAGCGCATATCGCATGAAACCGCTGTGGGGAATGGTTTGGGGGGAGGCGGGTGTGAGGCGGCTGACGAGTCAAAGGATGACGATGTATCGTTTTACCCTGCTTGCAATCATTTGCAACCAACCGGGTGTTCGCCCTTGAAGAAACCCAACACGCCGCTTGCCAACCAACGCCTCCCATGTCAATTTACATCCTCTTTAAATGGGGGCGTTCTGGTTTCGACTCAATGTTTGAAACAGGAGCTGCATGCCGAGGATGATCCGTTGGCCTCGTAAAAAAACGGGTCAAAACAAATAAACGCAGATCACGAAGATCTCGCTCTCGCGGCCTAATTGACCGCGACGCGTTCCTGCCAACGCCTGCTAGGCGGGAGCGCGCAACCAGCAGGCTGGCCTAGAAGCGGGGTGGCCGCGCTTCAGGCAAGACCCAAACAGGCCAATCGGTTCCGTGACCTTCGGTCGCTTCATAACGGGGCTCAAAACCGAAGCGCCCTACGCATGTAGACGTTTCTGCGGACAGCGTTGGGGACAGGGGTTCGACTCCCCTCGCCTCCAAGAGGTTCCAAAACCTCGGCCATCTCGCTAGGGTGCCCAGGGAATCAGGGATGTTGGCTGGTCCTGCATTTTCGCAAAGCCACCCCAATCTTCATCACCTTCTATGTCTGGCACGGCGGGTTAGCGATATTGTCCAGCATTGCCTTGTTCTGATGTATCTCTCACAACGGATCTTCTCCAACTGAGGATAGAAAGCGCTCCAGAGCCCGCCAGGCACCCAGGCTCCAAATGTAAGGATAAAGCCGTTCTGCATACCAGAGTTTGGCAAAGTAAAACCCGATTGGGGTCGGGGGAAATTGCGTTCCTTCGGATGTGAGATTCAGCAAGGCGACTGTTCCTCGGGCCAACGTTTCGCCCGGCACAACACCAGGGCCGAGGATTCGGGCGGCTTCCGCCAAGGTTTCCAACGCCAGGGCGGTTTCCTCGATGGAGGCGGGCGTGCCAGGGCCGCCTCCCCAACCGCCCGTTGGCTGTTGATCCGCCACCAACCAGGCCAGCCCCCGTCGGAGGGCGGTGTCGGGAAGGCCGACTCCCTCCCAGGTCGCCAACAGCGCCGCTGCCACATGCACGGTGCCATGGACGGGGTTCCCTTCGTCGGGCCGATGTTGGTTGCCGAACCACAACGCTTGCCAACTCCCGTCCGCCGCCTGGATCCGCAGCAAATACTGAAGCGCCCTCCGTGTCGCCCGGTTGATCCGCCGCTGCCAACCCGCTGCCAACCGGGGTCGCCAACGAACCAGAGCGCGGATGACGTGGGCGGTGATATCGGGGCTCGACCGGTCAAAGGGCAGCGCCCCCCAGCCCCGGCAAAAAGTGGGAAATCCGCCGTCGCCATTCTGCAACCCGAGCAACCAGCCGATGCCAGCTTGGACTGGCCCCAGCTCTTTCACCCCCAATTTCTCCAGCGCCAGCAAGGCTCCGGCGGTGTCATCGGCGTCTGGCACGCCACCGGGGAGGGGGCTCCAGGCCCAACCCCCCGGCGGTGTATCGGTGTAAAGATGCGGCAGTCGGTATTGCTGTTTCAAAAGCCAGGTCGCCACCCGCTCGCCAGCTTCCGCTTCCAGGGGAGGATCCAGACGATTCACCGCCAGGGTCGTCACCCAGGTCGCCAGATGCGTGTCAATGGCCCACGCTCCTTCGGGCCGCATCGATTGGGTCAAAAATGGGACCGCCCGTTGCGCCACCGGATGGTCCGGCTCTCCGGCGGCGGCCAACGCCATCGTCACAAAACTGGTCAACGGCACCGCCTCCAGAAAGCCGCCGTTCTCCGGTTGCACGGTTTCGAGCAGCGCCGAAGCCCGGGGCCAAGCCGCCCGGCGAACCCCGCGCCAGAGGCCGAGAGGGGGAGCTAACCGGAACCGGGCATGACCGATGGCGATCAAAGCCGGCAAGGCATAACTAACCACCGGCAGCCGCAATCGACCGAACCAACGTCGGGGAAGAACGGCCAGTTCAAAGGGCAACGGCAGCACCCGTCGCCAAGCTTCCACGGGGTTCGACCCCAAGAGACCGCCAATCGCGCAGGCCATCAGGATCGGCACCGAAAAGGTCCGGTCGCGTCCGTAACGCCGGACCACCGCCGCGACGAGGGCTTCG
>CAZSPO010000245.1:0-5839 GCA_964608775.1 uncultured Chthoniobacterales bacterium
ATTCGCCAACTTTTTAAGCTTAGCTGGTGGCCCGAATTTTGGGGTCCACCTCAGATACTTCATGGGACACTTGAAGAAGTATGCGCCCGGCTGGAAGTCTTGGATGACACAACCCGAATGATCGTGGCACTAGAGGGGGATCTGAATGAATTGGAATGAGGCATCCGTCGACGCTGCCGTCCTAGTATTTCCCAACCAAGATTCTGGGGATGATCTCTTGCTTGAATATGAATTGCCTGTTTACACCTACCAGAAATTACAGGAGATTGGGGATCTCTTCGGCCAGAACATTGAGGGAGTGATGCTTGTTGCTGCAAATCTGGGGGAGCTTATTCTAGGTGGCAAAAGTGGGAGTGAACCCAATAGAACAACCCTATTGGATGATTTAATGGAGCGGTTGACGGGAGCAAAAGAGTTACAGCATCATATTACCAAGGCGAATGCAAATATGTTGAGTGTTGTAGCAGGAATGGATATCATCTACACAGAGTTACAACTGAAATACCCCAAAATACCAAGGCATGAAGTATTGCATTCCGAATACGTAGGGCAACAGAAAATAGACTTTAAGAACGAAGAATTGCCGATGTCTGCGGAATCCATTATTAATAACACACAGCAAATTACCCATCTCTTACCAGTAGACACTTACCGCTGGGTAAGAGAATGCGCTATAACACGTCAAATGCATCCTCAATTGGTCTTAACCACTGTAAGCCAAGTTTTCATCTATCTCTTCTTCATCACAGAATGCCCGGAGTATATGGAAACGGGCAGCTTACGGGGCGATATAATGGGGAAGTATTATGCATTACAACGCGGGATAGCCCATTTTCAATCGGTTATTCGGCGCAGCCACCAATTACAAATTGGAATTACTCAGCTATTGAAGGTATACCCTAATGCTTGGGTTCGGGTTTTGGAGTATCAAAAAGAGAAACAAAAAGGCCAATTGCAATGAGTAATCTTCTCACAATAGATCTGCAGGATGCGGCACTGCACGGAGTAACGCTGGGGACACCTACAGAGATAATGATCCCAAATACCGAGTTGTATATCCCCCATATTGAAAAGAAAGATTTGAAAGGCTATGTGGGGGGTATTGTATTTTAAAGCCTCTTGGAAGTGGAAAGGGCTCTTTAGTGCGATATCTTCCGTCAACTTATATAGACCTTTTTATCGATTAGGCTTTTGGAGCTTGGCCGCTGCCACCTGCAGGGGTTCTCAGTCATCCCCATGCAGCGGCTCGTCAGACACGGTCAGAAGGAGAACTCACCCCACCTGTCACCCTGCAAGTCATTCGATGGCTCCAAGTTATGGCCACAGGCAGGATTCTTCCGGTGACTTGACCCTCCTTCTGAAGCCTGAAGCCCAGATACCTACGTGTTTGGGATTGGGATCGACAAAGTGTGCAACGGCGGCACATTATGCATAATTATGAATCAGCGCCCTCTAAGATCGCGTCAGCCCGTCACTGGCGCTGATCAAGCACAGCGAATTTCTCTGATGATTGCTTCGGAGGACCGAGCTGCTCTCGACCGTATCGCCGACGAAAAACGGGTCAGTTTGGCGTGGGTGGTTCGGGATGCTGTGACCCACTATCTCGACTTGCCTGAAAACCATGCCCCCTCTGGAAAATCAAAGAGGTGACCCCACAGATGTCCCACCCCTTTTCCTAGGATCACCTCTTTTTAACAATGAGCTTAAAAATCCAATGCACTCCTCGCCCATCGGTCTATGTAGCGGATCGTCGTGCGACTGTTTTGAGTCTCGACACTTTTTTGAAAGGAGATGTCAACGGTAGCGAGTTTTTCGACGAGAACTATTTCACGACGGGAATGCTCACCCTTGTGGATCGTGCATTTCGACATCTTGCGGGCCAAGCAACTGGATCGTCGGTATTCCTGCTCTCTCAAGCCATGGGCGGAGGCAAAACTCACAGCATGATTGCCTTGGGGCTTCTGGCGAGAGATACAGAGCTCCGCCGAAAGGTTCTTGGCACCAATGATCCTGCTCCGAAACTTGGGGAATGCCGGGTAGTTGGATTTAATGGGAGAAGCACCGACGCTCCGGGCGGAATATGGGGCTCCATCGCCGAACAGGTTGGCAAGGGCGAGCAATTCGCCCGATATTGCTCTCCATTGCTTCAAGCTCCCGGCCCGGAGGCCTGGAAACAAATGCTCGGCTCCGATCCAATTATCGTGTTTCTCGATGAATTGCCGCCTTATCTGGAATACGCCGTTGCCGTTCCTGTAGGAAACGCGAACCTCGGCACCGTGACAACGGCCGCCTTGGCCAATCTGTTTGTGGCGGTTGCGGACATGCCCAATGTCTGTCTGGTCCTATCAGACTTGGCGGGCTCCAACTACAGCGTTGGCCAGGCCAATCTCGCCTCTGCTTTCGACCGAGCCGTTAGTGGTATCAGCTCTGAGGCAAAAAGAATCGCGGTTCCGATCACGCCGGTCAATCCCAACGGCGACGAGTTGTATCATATTCTGCGCAAGCGGCTGTTTTCCCAACTAGCACCGGAAATTGAGATCCAAAAAATCGCCGAGACCTATCGTGATGCGCTCCGAGAGGCGGCGAAGATGAATCTCACCTCTTCAGCTCCAGAATCCCTCTACACTCGACTTTTGGATTCGTATCCGTTTCACCCCGATTTCCGGGAACTCGTCGGCAAGTTTAAGGAAAACGATGGTTTCCAACAAACCCGGGGAGTCATCCGTTTGATGCAAATCCTGGCCTCAGACCTGTGGAAATCCGAAAAGGCAGCAAAGCTGGACCTCATCCATCCATATGACCTCGACTTCAATGTGGATGAAATTGCCTCTGAGATCCGGACGGTCAATCCCAGCCTGAGCGAAGCAATCGCCCATGACGTTGCCCATGGAGGCGATGCCGAGGTGGAACAAATCGATTTCTCCAACGGCAACACAGATGCCTCCGATGCAGCTCGCCTTCCACGACTCCTGGGGCGATCCACGGCTTGCGGGAATATCAACTTGTCGATTGCCTCCAGCGCCCGGGCCGCGACCTGTCCACCTTCAAGACCAACGTTTTGGACAAGCTTGCTACCCGTGCGTGGTATCTGCACAACTCTGCGGACGGGCGCATGTATTTCAAGAATCAGCAAAATCTGGCGGCCAAGCTGCGGTCCACCGCTCTTTCGCTTCATTCCGAAACGGTGGATCGGATGCTGCGCGATCATTTGGACGACTACTTCGAGGCCTCCCTGCGAGACTGTTATCAAACCGCCAAAGTCCTGCCTCCTCCGGATGAGATCCAAATCGATCAAGAAAAAACCACATTGGTTATCGTGCGACCGGGAGGCCAGGCAAACCAGCTTCCGATTTCTTCCGACTGGCAGGATTGGTGGGCTCAACAACCCTATAAAAACCGCGTGTTGTTTCTCACTGGTTCTCGGGACACCTTTCAAAAGGTTCTCGATTCTGCCCGGCAGACTCGTGCCCTGCAGAGCATTGAGGATGATTTGAAATCGGAGAGCACACCCGCCGACGACCCACAATGGCGTGCCTTGGACATTCTTCGGGATCGCGTTGGCCTCCAGTTCACGGCTGCACTCAAAGAAGCCTTTGATCAGATCGTCTATCCATCCATTAACAACGCACTCAGAGCCACCGGCATCGATCTGGCCTTCGCTGGCAACCAGAGTGGCGAAGCGACCATTCGCCACACGCTGGAAGGTGCGCAGAAATTCACCACAAAGATTGATGACGATGCGTTCCGCACACGTGCCGAGGCACGGCTGTTCGGCGGCACCGAGAGCAAGGTTGTTTTATGGTCCGATTTGAAACGTGCCGCCGCAGTCAACACGACTTGGCCGCTTCACAAACTCTCAGCCCTCGACGACCTCAAGATGGAAAGCATCCGGCGTGGCCTTTGGCGAGAGGAGGGCAGCCATGTTCGTCGCGGTCCATTCCCGCCCCCTGCACCGGAGGTTGCCATTCGTGAACTTTCCGTGGATTCCGATTCCGACGGCCGCACCTATCTAAAAATAGAGCCACTTCATGCCTCGGCCATTGTGTACGAGACAGGCGACTCCGATCCGACGCCTGCTTCCAGCCCGGTGCCCACCCCAAATCGGTTCGAGGCGACCGCACTGCGCTACCGATTTTTGGCATATGATCCGGACGACATGGTTCGGACCAGTGTCATCAAAGAATGGACCGCCCAGTTGCGTCTCAAACATCAGCTTCACAACCGCGGCGATCACTACGAAGTGGAGTTGCTCGCATTGCCGAAGGCCAATGGAGTAACGATCCGCTACACCACAGACGGGTCCTCGCCCACAAGTGCCGGTTCCGCAGTTTACGATGGCCCTATCCGTGTCCCGGAGAATTGCCGCGTTGTGTGTGCCATCGCCGTTGCTTCGACTTACACTCTGAATTCCGAGGTTCGCCGCATTCCCATTCCGCAAAAGGGAGAAGAACAGCGTTCGCTGGATCCCGCATTACCCGCCAAATGGAATCAGCAAATCAAGCTCGATGACCCCGGCTCAGTTTGGGACTTGATCAATCGTCTGGAGAAAGAGCCCAAGGTCCTGGCCTTCGACGTCAGCCTTACCGCTGAAAGTGCTGAAGGCGCTCAAAATGTCGAATACTCGGGTGCGCTCGAAGCCGGTTACGGCGCGACCGCACTCAAAACCATCGCAGAAAAGCTTCAGGATCTTGTTGGCGGAAACCATCTTCGAATAACCGTTGGCACACTCAGTTTTCCTGCCGGACAGGCCCTCCTTGATTGGCTGAAGTCTTCAAAAATCCCCTTTGATCTCTCTAAGGTGACTCAATAATGCCGAAAAAAAAAACATCTGCCCGCAAAACGATCGGTCTTGGCTTCCTTCCTCAGGAAGCCCGGCATGGCTTCTTGATTGATGTTCCCAAGGGCAACTCCAGGAGTGAGGTCATCTGCATTACTGAGCACCGTGGGAATGATTTGACCCCACTTGGAGAAAGGGAATCCGGTCCGCCGAATCCCAATGATCCCGGCCTTCGCGTGGTCATTGATCGGGGTCGATGGCTGGCGCTCGCTGCCGCTTTCTGGGAAGAAGCAAACCGACGACTGCGGGCAAATGGTCTTCCGATCCACAAATTTCAAAAAACGCCAGCGCGTCCCGTGCCCGTCCATCCCTCCCTCGGCAAGGAACTCTGCATCCTGTGCTGGGCAGTCGAGGAAGCTCCTTCCGACGACATCCCGAATGCCCTGCGCAACTGGGAAGCACTCGCGCCTGAAGAACGTTGGTGGCTTTACACCATGACCGTGGCCACCACCGGCCAGGCCATGCAAAAAGGCATTGGCTGGCGAAAGGCACTCCGCGCTGCGCTGGCAGACAACCCGTTTGTCAAAGGCGAGGGACTTTCTCCCAAAGCCCGCCGTGAATTACTCGGCCATTCCCAAATGGCTCTAAGCCTCTAAAATCCATGCCCACCGCAAACCAGATCAAATCACTTCTTCAGAGTCACACGACTGGCGACGATGAACGTTTCTACGCGGTCGCCTTGCAGGTCGCGGCGGCCGAAGCCCGACGTGGGCACCAAAAGCTCGCCGAAGAATTGCGGGAACTCGTTAAGTCCTCGCGTCGCAGACTCGATGGATCGTCACAAAAGGGAAATGTCGTCAATTTTTCTGCCCCGACCGGCGAAGCTGCGGATATTCTCGAACCCGTTCCCACCCATTTGAAGGTATCCGATCTGGTTCTCGCAAAGAGCTTGGAGGAACGCATTCAACGCATTGCGCACGAGCAAAGAAACCTGAGCAGGATCAAAGAAAACAATCTTCGCCCGCGTCAGAAGCTTCTCTTTACCGGTCCGCCGGGTTGCGG
>CAZSPO010000246.1:0-5828 GCA_964608775.1 uncultured Chthoniobacterales bacterium
CCGGTGTCGGCGAGGGTCACGGCGAGGGTCACACCGCGATGCTCGAAAAAGTGGGCCGCATGGGTGCTGATCCAGCGTTCTGCCATCCCGGCTTCGTAGGGATGCGGGATGTTGAGCGTGCAGGCCGCGATTCGGGGGGAGCCGGCTAACTGTTGGACGGCTTCGGCATCATCTAAGATGAAGGGCCGCAGGATGCAGCGGGCGGTTTTGATGAGGGGCATGCGTTCTGCCATGGGTCTAACGTGCCATGGCAGCGGGGGCGTGCGCCATTCTGATGTAAGGAAATGTTAGACCTCGGGGAAGAGCGGCCCTTCGAGGATGCTGCCAGGTTCGAACCCTTGCTCTTTGGTCACCACATGGCCTTTGCCGGTGTAGGTGGTGGTCCGGTCCATGTAGATAATCACATGGGCGACTCGGAATTCATCGGTGTCATTCGCATTAGCACTGTGCGGGGTGCGCCCGTGGTGGAAGGTGCAATCCCCGGCGCGGAGCGGGAGGGTGATTTTCGGCTCATACTCAAGGTCAGGCGCGAGATTGAAGAGACTCCGGGCATCGCTCAGGATTTGAGTGGGGAGATCGGTCCGGTGATGTTGGCCGGGGATGAAGCTCATCGAGCCTTTGATGGCCGGGACATCGCAAAGGGCGATCCAGGCGGAGATGGGTTGGAACGAATTGGCGTGAGGCCAGTAAGGTTGATCTTGATGCCATTCGGTTGCGGCTCCGTTGTGAGGATTTTTGGCCAAAACATGATCGTGCCAGAGACGGAGCGGAACGCCAGCGAGGGCGGTGGCGACGGCGGCGACGTTGGGGTGAAGGGTGAGGGCCTTCATCACGGGGCTTTCGAGCCAGACATTGACCTTTTGATTCAGCACTTTGCGGTAGACCCCGGCTCCTTCGCGGACCTTGGAATTGCCTTTGGCGATGCGAAGGCCTTCTTCGTAATAGAAGGCGGCTTCTTCCGGGGAGATAATGCCGGGGATTTTGATGAACCCGTTTTCTCGATAGGAAGCGATTTGGGCGGGGGTGAGCGTTTCGGCGGTGGTTTGAACTTTCGCGGGGTCGAAGGTCGGAATTTCAGGGGCAAGGGTGGTAGACATGAGGTGAACTTGGTGGAGAAGCGGGAGAAAGGCTTGAACTAGAATCGAATTTCTTTTGAACGAAACCGGGATTCGCAGGAGATTCACAGGGTGTTGAAGCCGAAATATCGGGTGACCCAAGAGCAGGTGCGACTTTCAGCGGCGCGCCCGGTGTCGGTGAGCGAGATCCCTCGGCTGATGGGGGCGGTGCGTCCGCATGACCACGATTATTTTGAATGCACCGTGGTGGTGCGGGGGCGGGGGGCGCACCGGATTGAGGCGGGGTCGAATCCGTTGCACCGGGGGCGGGTATTGGTGTTGGCTCCAGAGGAGGTGCATGGATATGAACTTGAGTCGAGGGGAGAGCTGGGGGTCTGGAATTTGTATTATTTAGCGGAATGGCTGCTGGCGGATCTTCCGTTGCTCTGGAGCGAGCCCCATTTGGTGGGGTTGTTTTTGGGAAAAGCGCTCTTTCCGCGTCATCGACGGGGGGCGATTCCGGAATTCACCTTGGCCGAAGGGGAATTGCGGCGGGTGGTGCGGCAATTAATCGATCTGCGGGAAGAACTGGGTCGGGCAAAGCCGTCGTTGATCGGGTTGAAAAGCGGGCTGTTGCAGATCTTGATTTTGCTCGCCCGCGGGGCCGCTCAGTCGGAGGAAGGCCCGCCGCCGCTGGCTTTTCGGGAGGAAGTCTGGGGATTGATCCAACGGGTGGATGAACAGCTGCGTCGCGGCGAGCGCTTTGATCTAGCCAAAGAATGCCGCCAACTGGGATTGACCCGGGATCATGCCTCTCGGCTCTTCCGGGAAGCGACCGGTCGAACCCCGACGGAGTATTATCAAATGCGCCGGATTCAACAGGCCTGCGTGCGGTTGTTGGAGCCGGAGGTCAACCTGACCGCCATCGCCCTCGATTTGCAATTTTCCGACAGCGCCCATTTCAGTCGGTTGTTCCGGCGACACCGCGGGATCAGCCCGAGTGAATACCATCGGCGGTATGGGAAATGCGGCATTGACGGCGAGGCAGCTTCCGCGTTTCGCTCCGGCGCATGATTTTACTTCTTGGTGGAGCCGGCTATGTCGGCTCGGAATACCGGCGATTCTTGGCGGCTCGGGGGACGCCGGTGGTGGTCCCCAGGCGGGCTGAGCGGGATTACACCCGTCCGGAGGTCTTGCGGGAGTTGGTGCGGGAGTTGAAGCCCGACTACCTGGTCAACTGCGCGGGATACACCGGCAAACCAAATGTGGACGCGTGCGAGGCGGACAAAGCGAATTGTTTATTTGGCAATGGCGTCTTGCCCGGGGTGATCCGGGAGGTCTGCGAGGAGGCTGGGCTGCGATGGGGGCATGTCTCTTCGGGCTGCATTTACACGGGAAGCCATCCGGACGGGCGGGGTTTTGTCGAAACGGATGCACCGAATTTTTCCTTTCGCTCGCCGCCCTGCAGTTTTTACAGCGGAACGAAGGCCTTGGGGGAAGAGGTGTTGGAGGGGGCGGAGGGGTGCTGGATCTGGCGGCTGCGAATTCCGTTCGATCACCGGGAAAGCCCGCGCAATTACCTGACGAAAGTCATGCGGTATGATCGACTTCTGGAGGCGCGCAATTCCCTTTCGCACTTGGGGGAATTCGTGCGGGCCACTTTGGAAACCATTGAACGGGGGACGGCTCCCGGCATTTACAACGTCACCCAACCCGGTTCGGTGACCACACGGGAGGTGGTCGAAATGATCCTGGCGAGCGGGGTCAGCCAGAAGAACTTTCAATTTTTTGACAATGAAGCGGATTTCATGGCGAAGGCTGCGATTACCCCCCGTTCGAATTGCGTGTTGGACAGCAGCAAATTGCTCGCGACCGGGATCGCGCTCACCCCGGTGCATGAAGCGGTTGCCACGGCGCTGCGAAATTGGCAGGGTGCCGCTTCCTCATGAATATCTTGGTCACGGGCGGCGCCGGATTTATCGGCTCGAACTTTGTTCATCACTGGCTCGCCACGGAACCGGCGGGGCGGGTGATCAATCTCGATTTGTTAAGTTACGCAGGCAACCCGGCGAACCTCGCGGATTTGGAGAACCATCCCCGCCACACCTTTGTGCAAGGGGACATTGGGGATGCGGCGTTGATCGGGCGTCTGCTGGGTGAAGAGGCGATTGGGGCGGCGATTAATTTCGCGGCAGAGAGCCATGTCGACCGTTCGATCGATTCCCCGCTGCCCTTCATTCAAACCAACGTGACCGGCACGCTGCAATTGTTGGAGGCCGTCCGCCATTATTGGCGCGGGCTGGAACCGGGTGCGGCCGAGGCTTTCCGGTTTCTACACGTCTCGACCGATGAAGTGTATGGCTCACTGACGGAGGAAGCGCCGGCTTTTACGGAATCAACGGCTTTCGCCCCAAACTCTCCCTATGCCGCGTCGAAAGCGAGCAGCGATCATTTGGTTCGGGCCTATCACCACACCTACGGGTTGCCGGTGTTGACCACGAATTGTTCGAACAACTACGGCCCGCACCAGTTTCCTGAGAAGCTGATCCCGCTGATGATTCTCAATGCCCTAGATGGTAAACCGCTGCCCATCTACGGGGACGGGCGGAACATTCGCGATTGGCTTTATGTGGAGGATCATTGCAGCGCCATCGCGCTCGTGTTGCGGCGGGGGCGGGTAGGGGAGACCTATAACGTCGGGGGGTTGTGCGAGAAACGGAACATCGAAATCGTGGAAGCCATCTGTGCGGCGTTGGACCTGCTTTCCCCCCGCGCCGACGGGCGTTCTTATGGGGAACAAAAGATCTATGTGAAAGATCGTCCGGGGCATGACCGGCGCTATGCGATTGATTGCTCGAAAATCGCCCGGGAACTCGGCTGGGCTCCCCAGGAGAATTTCGCGACCGGCCTGGAGCGAACCGTGCGCTGGTATCTCGATCACCGGGCTTGGTGCGACGCCATCACCGATGGGACTTACCGTCGGGAACGGCTTGGCCAACTTTGACCCTCTCTTTCCCTCCTTTTTATGCGACCACGACGCGGTATTATCTTGGCAGGCGGCTCCGGCACCCGCCTTTTTCCTCTCACCATCGCCACGAGCAAACAGCTCATGCCGGTCTATGATAAACCGATGATCTATTATCCACTCTCCATCCTGATGCTGACCGGGATTCGGGAGGTGTTGATCATTTCGACCCCGACGGATTTGCCAGGGTTCAAACGGCTTTTGGGCGATGGGACGTCGATCGGGATGCAGTTTGAATATGCGGAACAGCCGAGCCCGGACGGGTTGGCCCAGGCCTTCTTGATTGGGAGAGAATTCCTCGATGGTCACCCGGCCTGCCTGGTTTTGGGCGACAACCTTTTCTATGGTCACGACGTGCCCAAACAGCTTCGGCGGGCCGATGACCGGGCGGTGGGCGCGACGATTTTCGGGTATCACGTCGCCAACCCAAGCGCTTACGGGGTGGTCGAATTTGATGCGGATTGGCGGGTCCTATCGTTGGAAGAAAAACCGGCCACTCCCCGCTCTTCTTATGCGGTGCCCGGCATTTATTTTTACGACGAACAAGTGGTCGATTTCGCTGCCAACCTTCAACCCTCGGCCCGGGGCGAATTGGAAATCACCGATCTTAACCGGCGCTATCTTGACCAGGGCAGTTTGCACGTTGAGCTGATGGGACGCGGCACGGCCTGGCTCGATACCGGCACGCATGATTCATTGCTAGAGGCGGCGAATTTCGTCCATGCCATTCAGAAACGGCAGGGATTGAAAATTGCGGCCATTGAGGAGATCGCCTTTCTGCAAGGCTGGATCGATGCGACCGGCTTGCTGGCTCGGGCCGGGGCGCTTGGGAAAACCGAGTATGTCGCTTACTTAAAAGAGGTCGCTCGGGAAGCCGGCCTTTAACTTCCATTCCGTCCTATGCCCCATCGTGAACGCCACCGCATTGACCGGATCGGCTGGCTGCGAGCAGCCGTGCTGGGGGCGAATGATGGCATCCTCTCAACCGCTAGCCTCGTCGTCGGCGTTGCCGCCGCAAACACCGGGCATCAACCGGTCTTGATCGCCGGGGTGGCCGGGTTGGTCGCAGGCGCGATGTCGATGGCGGCTGGCGAATTTGTGTCGGTCAGCTCGCAGTCGGACACCGAACGGGCGGCTTTGGCGGAGGAGCAGGACGAACTGGCGACCAACCCTGAGGCTGAGCAAGCGGAGTTGGCTGCGATTTATGTCAAACGCGGGCTCGACCATGAGCTGGCCCGCCAAGTGGCCATGCAGTTGACCACCCATGATCCACTGAAGGCGCATGCCCGGGATGAACTCGGCATTTCTAGCATTGCAGAGGCCCGCCCGGTGCAAGCGGCGCTGGCGTCGGGGGCGGCGTTTACTAGCGGAGCCATCTTGCCGTTGCTCGCGGCGATTCTCAGTCCTGTTGAACAAATCGGATGGGTGGTGACCGGGGTTTCGCTGTTGGTGCTCGCGATTCTCGGCGGACTGGCGGCGGCTACCGGCGGGGCTCCGGTCTGGCGTGGAGCCGGGCGGGTCGTGTTATGGGGGGCGCTTGCGATGGGGGTGACCGCCTCGATTGGACATTGGATTGGCACAGGGATTTGAGATGAAAGGCGCGCCTGCCAAATCCCGGCGTCGCTTTTTCCTGACCCCGTTCGGCAGTTCCGGAGATCTGTTCCCTTATCTATGGATGGGGCGACTCCTCGTCGACCTAGGGCATGAGGTGCGGGTGATCGTGCCGGAATACCATCGTGCGGCGGTGG
>CAZSPO010000247.1:0-5812 GCA_964608775.1 uncultured Chthoniobacterales bacterium
TTTTCAAAATGCTGAGCCTCCCTTTCGCTTTGCGTGTTGAATGTCCCTGACGGTTTGGCTCTCGAAATGACCTTTGCCCGTCATTTTGTAGTGCGGTTCGGGTAGAAAGCGGTCTTGGATCGACAGGCCGTCTTCCGCCAGGGTTTGGGCGAGTTTTTGCTGCTCCGGTGTCAGCTTTGGACGGATTGAATAGGAAGCGCTAGGCTCGTTGACGCAATCGGGCATCGGTTGGCTCTTTAAGAATCGGCTGGCGTGGGCATCGGCCGCGCGGAGTAAGGTTTCGAGCCAGGCCAGTCGGAAAATGCCGAGGTTGGGCGCGTCGCGGAGGGTGAGCATCCTTGAAGTCCAGGATGGAGAGCCGTTGGTCTCGCCCATTCGCATGAGGGAGAGGTCAAGCGGCTGGAAAGTGGCGGGAATTCCGTCCAAGTCGAGTGCAGGGGCGTCCTCGCCTGATAGCAGGTCGCCCTGCCATATTCCACGCGCATAGAGGCGGTCGGGCTCGGGTTGACCATCCGCATTGCGTGGCAGGTTTTCGCCGGGCATGGCTCGAATGGAGAGGCGAACTTTCCCGTGGTGGGTGGCGATGAGATAGGCGACAAGATTCTGATGGAGGTCGTCATCCGCGCTGTGGCTCGATTGGAGCCAGGCGAGGGCGGAGGCG
The DNA here is from genome assembly GCA_964608775.1 of uncultured Chthoniobacterales bacterium. Taxonomy (GTDB): domain Bacteria; phylum Verrucomicrobiota; class Verrucomicrobiia; order Chthoniobacterales; family CAZSPO01; genus CAZSPO01. The sequence goes on from CAZSPO010000247.1 coordinate 662, forward strand.
AGTTCGTGGCGGAAGTGGCGGCGTTCGAATCGCGTTCCGGGACGCCAAGGTGACTTGGCAATAAGCTGGCCTTGGTAGCGGGCAAACTCCGGGTGATTTTCGCGCCCGGTGATGAGAAAATCTTGAAAGATAGAATGGGCTTTCCCGACGTCGTGCCAGAGGGCGGCGGTGAGCAACACTCTGCGCCAACGCTCGGTCATCGAATCAGGAAAAACGTCGAGCTTTTCCGAACAAACTTCAACAACACGCGCTGTGTGTTCAGCAAGACTCTCAAAACCTGTCTGGCTTTCGTCGTCGTGGCTTTGGCCGTCACGCGGAGAGTTGGCCGGTGCGGAAGGTGGATTGTCGGGTAACACAGGGAACGCCTCCTTGGTCTTTTCTCCGGTCCAGCCAAGGAGAGTGGAGTATCCTCCGCAGGTAGTGGAGATCAGGAAGGTCTGGCCGGGGGAAACATGATAGGTGTTGCGAAAGGTTTCCCAAGTGCCTTCAAGCGGATTGCGCCGCCAGATGTGGCCTTTGTGCTCCTTCTTTTCGGCGAATTTCTTGAATGCGTGGGCAGGTACTCGGACGAGTTCCGAACGGACAGGGAGGAGGGTCTCGCAGGGGTGCGCAGCGTCTTTGGGGAATTCGCGCCAGAACACGAGGACGTCGCGTTCTTCACCGTCGCGGATATACCGTCCCACATCGAGATCAAGCCCGGAAAGATCGGGAGTTGTATCGAAGAGGTCGAGAAGGTCTTTGCGGCGCAGGATATGGGATTCGGCCAGAGGCTCGTCGCAGAAAAGTTTCGACAGCGAAGCAGGTGAGGCACCCTCATCGGATTTGGCAACTTGGACGAGAAGTTCGCGGGCTGTGGTGAGTTGCTCCGGTGTGTAGGGAAGAGCGAGCGTGATGGCATCTTTGTCGGCTTCGGGGGAAAGGTCGATCCAGTGAATATCGGCACCTCCCTCGGAGTTCCATTCGCCGTTGCGATTGCAGCGACCGAAGCGTTGCACCAGAGAGGACCATGGGGCGAGTTCGGTGACGAGCGTGCGGGAAGAGATGTCTACTCCGGCCTCAATGGCTTGAGTAGAGATGATGATTCGCCCCTCCGGACCTGTGTCTCGCAGCGTGGCGGAGAGGGCTTCCCTCTCCATGGGTCGAAAGCGAGAGTGAACCAGAAGAATGGGTGGAAGGGATTGCTTTTTGCTGAGTTTTTCCAAGGCGGAGCACAATTCCTGCGCTCGATCCACTCGATTGAGAACCACCAGCGTCAGAGTAGCGCTTTTATGTTTGGACAAGACTTCGTGAGCCAGGGCCTCAATGTAGGGAGTCTTCGCCTTGGAGGTATCTGCGGTGAGCTTGAGGTCGAGCGGGGAGAGATGTTTCACGGCGTGCACGCGCTTCACAACGGGCGCGGCATTGAGATCATCAGCATTGAGCTTGTGCTGCGGTGGAATTGCGGAATGATCGGGGGTTTCGAGTAAACGTGAGTCGAGCGTGGCACTGGCCCACCAGGTTGCACTGGGAGCGGCAGTGCCAACCTTCTCACGAAGTCCTTCGAGTTGGGCGGAGGTGCGAACACCTACTCCCATGAGTTGAGTTTCGTCGAGAACCCAGAGGCAGTCGTTGTTGAGGAGACCGAAGTGCATGGGCCAGCGGGCGCGGGCCATGCCGTATCCGCGGTTTAGGGCTCGGGAGAGGAGCATGTCCTGAGTGCCTATGATGATTGTGTTTTGCTCGGGGAAGATGTCCCAATCCCTTTCATCGCTTTCCAACGTTTCACCGCCCATCAGGACGATGACGCGGGGTTTGCCCTTTTCGTAGGTGGACGGGATGAGGTCGGCAGAGACCAACTTTTCGATCCAAGAGCGCACTTCGCCATGCGTCTGCTCCACCAGCGTGCGCATGGGGAGGCAATAGACTAAGCGCCGGGGCCAGGCATCGGCTGCCGTTTCAATTTGAGATTGTGAATTTGAAATTTGAGAATGTCGACAGCGATTCCAGAGCCACGCGAGAACGACGGCGGCGGTTTTGCCCAGACCGGTGGGGATGTTGATCAGGCGGCTTTCGCAGGGGGCGGTTTGTTGACTGTCGCGTTCGCCGCAGGCGAGGCGCTTTTGATATTCGTAGGGGGTGCGACTGTCCGGAAAAGCGGCTGAAAAGAAACTGGCGTAAGAGCTCATGGCTGGGTGCTTTAGTGTGGGGGCTGGGTGGCTAATGTCGAGTGTGATTCCCTGCGAACGGATTCGGACTGTTGAATGGTTCGCTTGCATTGGGACGGGATTTTCCCGGGGGAAAGAACCGGCAGCGCGTTGATTTCGGCTGCCTGCGGTGGCAGGATTTGTATATGACAGTAACCTTACCCGATAACTTCCTCGATTTCTTTGAGGGAAAGATGAGTCCCGACACGGAACTGGGGATTCGACTGGCCGCGCAATTTTATGCCTCTGGTGAAGTGAGTGTGGGGAAGGCTGCTGAGTTGTCCGGGTTGAGGCGTTGGGAGTTTGAGCAGTGGCTTCATTCCCACGACGTTTCCATTCCTTGGTCGAAAGAAGATTTGGAACAGGAATTGGCCTCGCTAAAAAGTCAGCAGAAGTCAGCAAGCTAAGGGCATTTGCAAAGATGCCATGGCGGCGGCCAGGGTGTGGGATTTCGGCCACGCCCCCCCGCGCTTTTTCCATTCGTTAGCGAGTTCGTCGCGGACAGCGATGTCGCGCAGGCGCTTCTCGATCCAGTCCTCGGGGTAACCTTTCTGCTCGTAGAGTTCCCGCATGCGTTTGGCAGCGAGCTCCGGATTTTCGATCTCCTCCAGACGCTCGTAGCCGACTTTTGCGAGCCAGCGTTTGAAGGGTTCGGCTTTGGGGGATGGGATGGGGTGGACAGGCGTTGGCGATGTCGGGATTGTAAGGGTGGGAGGCGTGCGGTCCGAGCAAGGTCTCAAGGGTCCAGCCTTCGGGCAGGATGGCGGGGTTCCAAATCTTCAGGCCGGAGTGAGTCACACTCGACATGCGGAATGTTCAGCGAGGAGGTCCGCTCGTCGAGCGGACCCTACCTGCTTTAACTTGGCCGCGCGGACCCTATAGGTTGTGCCTTAGCACTTTTTGCGACCGGTTCCCCCATTGATAAATTCCTGGAAGGATTCCCGTCGATTTGCGAGAGAGAGGCTGTGTCGTCGCTTTGGGTCCATCAGCCTTTTCTGCTCCAGCGATGCGCTTCAAACGCGGCATCGAGCGGGGTTTTAGCGAGGTGGTTGGTGTAGTTGCTGAGGGTTTTCAGGGCGAGGATGCTGAGCACGTCGAGCGCGTGACGGGAGGTATAACCAGCGGCTAGAAAGGCTTCCTGCTCTGTCTCGGGAATCCAGCCGCGATGCTCCTGTATGGCCAGGGCGAATCGTACGAGAGCGGCTTGTTTGGCATCTGACGGCAGATCGCCGTTGCGCAGTTTTTCTACCGTTTCCTCAGGAACCTGCGACATTCCAGCGACCATACTGTGCGCCGCCACGCAGTAGTCGCAGCCGTTGGCCTCACTCACCGCGAGCATGACGATTTGCTGCTCCTGGGGAGTCAGTGCACCATGCTCTTTGAGTTGGTTGCTAATATGCAGGTAAGTCGAAATCGCCACAGGCGATTCCGCAAAAACGGCGTAGAGGTTTGGAAAGAATCCGTAAACCTGATTGACTGCTTCAATGGTGGATTGCGACGCCTCGGGGGCGGTTTCTTTGGTGTGGAGTGTGAATTTCATCTTGCGGTATTTCTTTCGTTGTTTGGGTTGTTTGTCGGTTTTTTGTTATGTGATGCTAGCGATTTTCATTTTACCTTTTCGGTTGGGTCTTGTTTGATTCGCTCAGGTTTGTAGACTGCTCGGTATAGAATAGAGCATAAAAAAAAGGGGGTTATTCCAATGCCCGTAAAAAATTAGGAATCAGGGTTTCGATCTGTTCGGGATCAGTGCCAACTTTGGCCAGGGTGCGGAGCGTGCCGAGGCTGGCACTGAGGTAGATTCCGAGCGTCGCAGGATTAGCTGAGCGGGGGATGGCTCCCTCGTGCTGGCCGCGCAGAATGGCCTGCTCGAAGAGCCGGTTAAAGACGTTCATGGCCTGTTGTGTATCCTCCAGAAATTCCGGATGTCGCTGACCGAATTCGGAAGCGGTGTTGATGATCAGGCAGCCATTGGCCTTGTCATCACGGGCTTCACAGGCGGGAATTGCCATCACCTTGTTGATAAACGCAGAGGCGCTGGGGGCCTTCATCAATTCTCGCCCCAGTTCGCCGGCCATCAAGTCGGTGTAACAACGGAGCGCCTCCCGGAAGATCGCCTCCTTGCTCTCAAAGGCCGCGTAAAAGCTGCCCCGCGAAATTTTCATGACCTCCAATAAATCCTCCAGCGAAGTTTCGTTATAACCCTTGCGCCAAAAAAGCCGCATGGCCGCATTCAATGCGGAATTGCGGTCAAATTCTCGTGGTCGACCAAGGCTCACGCGATAGATATAAACTCTTTGGTTTGTTTATCAAGAAGTGATTTGAAGCCCTTGAGACGCGGAGCAGAAAAGCCGACCGTGTGATTAGCGGGCATGCCCGGCGACCTTCGCTAAGCAACTGGAGAAGAACGAAGCATTCAAAGTTTACGCCAAGCTCCCATGCTAATTCAAGATCCCCACACCCCTTGGCAGCTACAATCCCGACTGAGCTCTGCTGGTAGAAATCGACGGCAAAGAGCGCATCTCGTTGATGGTCGAAACGAAAGGAAGCCTGTTTGCCGCAGACCGCCGCTCGAAAGAAGGCGCAAAGATCAAGTGTGGCGAGAAACACTAAGTGATTCTCAGTTCTCGATGACATCCCATTCCAGATAGTTGAGAACCACCTGTGCGGATTGCTTGGAAGCGAGGCCTTTGCGCACGAGCGTGACATGCGTCTCCTGCTCCCATCCCAGGCCGCTCGGCGAGCGGCCCCTACCTCGGTAGGGCGACTCTCGCCGAGCAAGGCGTATCCAGGGTGATACGGTGCAGGAGTCTCGAAGCCTTCTCGGGATCAACCTCAAACAGCGGAGGTCGTGAGATGAGCGAAGCCCTACCCGGGAGCGCCGAGAGTGCGGAGAAGGAGAGTGCCACAAAAGAGGGTGCCGAGCTGGGGCTCGGCGTTCCCGGGAAACACTTCTGGATGCGTGAATACT
>CAZSPO010000248.1:0-5809 GCA_964608775.1 uncultured Chthoniobacterales bacterium
TGATGAAGGCCCTTATTACTATCATCGCCTGCCTTTTCGCCTTTGGCTCGAGTGCGCTTGGCCAATCCCCGACGCTGCCCCTCCAACGCTCCGCTTCGGTCACGGTCAATAGCGATGGCGAGGTGGTTGCGCCCGTCAACTTTTGGGGGGGCCTGACGGACGATCAAGTGAATGAATTGCTCACCCGCATCGAGGAGCGCCGGGCTTATCCCGTGTTCCAGATCCCGTTGGGCGGGGTCTACGTGGATTTCGTGATCAAAGCGTCGGAAGATAATTTTGTGGGCGGCATGATTAACTATTGGTTCGCAAGCGCCAGCGACGCACCGATGCGGGCCAACCCGATTTTTGATCCGCTGCCACTCTACTACTATGCAGGGGGCGCAACCGGACGTTCCTGGCTACGGGCCGATGTGCTCACTTCGCTCTACGCCCAACTCGCCCCCGGTGGATCTGTGAACGCTGTGGTTTTCATTCCCTCGAAGATCGCGGGGTCCGCCGACTGGATGTTCCAAGGCAACACCAAGTTGACATGGGTCTATGCACGAGTGAGCCCCGTCGATTTCGAACGCGATACCCATGGCGACATTTTATGGACGCCTATCGTCCCGGTCGAATGGCGGCAATCGCCCCTCCAACCCGATGAACTGCTGCCCTGATTCACCTCCACCCATGCCAACCCTATGAAAATCCGCTCCACCGCCCTGATTCTCACCCTCCTCATTCCCTTCGCTGCTCTGGCCCAAGTGCCCGATGACGCCTCCAAAGCCATTGTTGCACAGGCACGTGCCATTCGTGCCGACAGCTCCATTTCGAATGCGGAAAAACTGACACGCATTGCCGAACTGGCAACCCAGCCTGACTTACCAGCCCCGGCCCGGGAGTTTCTGACGGGATCGCGGCTGAACTTGCTCGCGGTGACCAAACAATTCGCCCAGGTGATCGACGAGGCAGACGCCTTTCTGGCATCCAATCCCGTGGATCCTACTCAACGATACGCGGCGGCATCTACAAGGCTCTCTGCCACACCTCCAGACGAGAAGCTGGCCTTTGCCACCTCGGACTTGGGCCTCACTGACACCTTCGCAGCCCAACTCGAACTGGCAGCGGTGACCCAAGTCGCCAATGCCCTCGCGCAAACCGATCCGAAAGCCGCCTTCGATTATCTGCTTTCCTCGCCGGTCTGGACGATGCAGGCCAACTTGGCCAGTGGCATCTCGCTCCAGAACACGGTCAGCCGCCTGGCGGAATTGGCAGCGTCGGCCAGGCAACCCGATGCCTTGCAATGGGCCTATGCAAACTACGCTATCTGCGATCTGGCCAGGATCAATCACGCCATCGATATCGTGACCCAGGCCTTTCGTGCCCAGGACGAGAACGTGATTCGCGCCAATGCCTACATCGAATACCAAAAGACTGGTGCAGGCGAAAACCCGCTCGCCAATCAAGGTATCCCCCAATCCCTGGCCGAGCGCCTCGCGGCGGTTAATCTGACGGAAACCCACACGGCGAGTCGGGTGGCCATCTTGATTGCCCAGGGCGACTTCGAAGCCGCGTTGGACGTCGCCAAGACGGACTACGCCACAGCGCCCCGGGCCACTTTAAGCAGAGCGGTGGACCGGATCGCCGCGGTCCTCAAAGCCCACGATGGCAATGTCATCCGAGCCAACGCCTACATCCAATCGCAAAAGGATCAGACGCCCTTTGATCTGACACTGGAATGAAATCCCCGCGCCATATGGTTTGCATGGTAGTGATGCTGGCGACCGCCCCAACCTTCTGCGGGTTGGCGGCGGATCGCAGCGGCGAGCTGACGGACGAGCAACGCGACGCGTTGGCTCCCAGCCCGGTTGAGGGGGTGCTCCTGGAAGTTGCCCCCGTCCCAGTCCAAACCGCACGCTTGGACGCTTTTTACGTGGCGGATCTCAAGACGGTATCCATCGATCAACTCGTCGCGATCCTCGTCGATCTCGCGACCAGCGGGGAAATCGATCAGGCTGCGGCAGTCATCACATCGCTCCCGGTCGAGACCGCCACCGACATTCTGGTTTCCCTTGCCCAAACTCATCCTTCGGAGTTCGCCAGCCTCCTCGCCGCAGCCCCGCTTCAAACCGTAACCGCGATCCTTCGGGCGATTACCGAGCCTGAACGGCTTCAAGCGTTATCGCCCGCGACGATCCAAGGACTCGCGAATGCATTCGCCGCGATGGCCACCGTGCAGGTGCAATCCAACTTCAATGACGACGCTTTCTTGGCCTACCTCTCGATCAAGCAGATTTCGCCCGGCTTCCATGAGCTAAATCCCGAGAGCCACTTCGGCGTGCGCCTGCGCCAACTGCGACGGCAAGCAGTGTGGGAAGGCATGAGCGACGCTCTGCAAAACCAGATCGCAGCCGTTTACCGGGAAGCCCTTGAAGCCATGGTGCGGCTTCAACCACAGGAGGCCGGACGCGATGGCCAATGATTCGTATCCCGGCTGCGAATTGAGTCGCGAAAATGTCCGCGACCGACTCACCCAACTGGATCGCCGCCTCTTGGCCCTGGAAATCATCGTGCGCGGTGTGGACGGCCAAAACGGTATGAAAGCCCAACTCACCGGGTTGTGCGCACGGTTCGATCAATTCGAGAAGAAAGCCCTGCGCTGGATCGCGATTGGCACCAGCCTGCCCGGTGTCGTCGTTGCCGTGATTGCCGTGTTGCGGTTCTTTGGGAAGCTTTGATCACTGCAAAGAATAGAAAAACTGCGAACCGCAAACCGTTAGCCCGCCGGTTGACACCGTGCCCGTGGGCATGAGCACCGAACCGATCAAGCCCGGATACAAAACCACGGAATTTTGGGGGACCATCGTCTTCCACCTCGCCAACGTAGCTCTCTTCGTTCTTGGAACCATCGACGCGACTTGGGCTGTGACCGCCTCCGGTGTCGTGCAATCCGTCTACAGCGTCGCCCGCAGCATCGCCAAGCGGTAGGAGTGATGTGGGCGGGAATACTGGTTATCTGCCTGCAGTCTGCGTGTTCATGGGTCTGCCGGAGTAAAAATTTCCACCATCCACCTTTGCAATCTCCGCAGCAACCACGCTCAAAGCCTGTTGCGTCCTGACTCCCTGCGGAAGCGAGAGACACTCGACGATAGCGTCATCGGTTGTAGCGACGGAGGGTTGAATCGAAAGTACAGTGCCACCGCGCGGCAGCAGAACACAACGGCCCGCACGCAGCACCGCCTTCAACCGGCTGGTTCCCGCGTGCGCAAGGTAGTTCTCTCCTTGCACTGGCCCTTCGCCAAGGACCAGCGGATGGATCTGCAGATCCTCTATGGGTCCGGCAATCTGTTGAAGAAGCGTGGCAACATTCTCCGCAGGCTGAAACTGAACGCTCTCAAAGATCACGACGTAGTTGAACTCGGCTCCCAGATAACGTTCATCCAACTCGTAGTGTCCTTTCGGCATCCCATTGATGATTTTGCCGTTGCCCCATTGATTCCAAACAAACAATTTTCCTCGGTTGCTGTCGTAACCGGTAATGAGAACCATGTGCTGTTTGTCTGCCGCACAAATGGGATAGCCCTCGTCCAAATTCTTTTTGATGAAGTCGACCAAGCTGGTAGGTCCGCCGCGAGCCCCAGCCGGAATGGAGCGTGAGGGCAACCCGAGCAGGAAGGATGCGCGGGAGAGCTCGCGGTCGGAGGCTCCGCCATCATCCCCGTTCAACATTCGGAAAAACTCAGGACCGCTGAGCTGAATCTCAGGCCGAAGGTATTGGACAGCATTGATCCCGGCAGCAGCAACGCAAATGCCGGGTTTGGTTTGCTTGATCCATGGCAATGCAAGAAAAGCGAACTTTCCTGGAGCGGCGATGCTGCGATCCCATGCAAAATCCTGCGGAATCTCCTCGAAATCGGGCTTGTCCGGCAGTTGCGCAGGCTTCTTCACGACCAAAAACCCTCGTGCATCCCAACGTCCCGATTGTCCCTTTGGCAGGCGGGAGGGTTGCGGGATCCACCTCGCCATTTCTGGGGGGAGTTGCCGCATCTCCTGCCAGCGATCCACATCAAAGGGCCGATTCTCTACTGCTTCCACACCCGGGTGCATCAGTGCGAGTGCCGCATTCAAAGATTCGCCCTGCGGCATTATAAAATCGCGGCCCATGTGCCACAACCAGAGCTCCTTCCTGCCATTAGATTCCTCTCGTCCGAGAAGCATCACAGGCATTCCTGACGGCACAGTTTTTGATTCGATTAGCTTCCCTGTGGCGTCTCGATCGGACAGCACAATATCGTGCTCCAGTGGCCAGGTTGTGGGAGAGTTTTGAGATACAGGATCCACATCAGTTGTCGCCCGCACTAGCGCACGAGGGAGCAGGGCCTCCATGCTGCCTCGACGAACAATAACCCGCTGCCCCCGAATCTCCACCAACTGCACGTGCGATCCACGGGGCAATACGGCGGTCCCAATGGTCCTCCCACCGCGTGTGATGGAAAAGGTTGCGTCATCCAAAAGGCTCACGGTATCAGCAGCGTGAAGTGATATGGAACCTGCTATTAGGGAGAGCACCACTGCTGTAAAAACAGCCCGGAAATGGAGCCTGCCGACGCGGGTGAAGCCCAAGTGAGCTGCGCATAAAGGGAGCAATGAGTTCATTTTCTTTCGAAAGGAAATCGCTTTCAGGCCCTCCGAACGAGGGGTGGCCCGGAGTTGGAAACTGAATGCGGGTAATTAGACTCTTCTGACGCTGGCAGATCGGGAATTGCGAGTCAAGATCCCATTCTGCGGTTCTGCGGTCGGGTATAAAACCAAAGAAATATGGGGGGTGGTGCAGGTCCCACCTCACCAACCTCGACATCTTCGATCTTGGCTCCCTCGTTGCCATCTGGGTCGCCGCCGCCTTGGGCGTCGTTCAATCCGTTTACAGTGTCGCCAGGGGAATCGCCAAGCGGTAGGAGTGATGTGGGCGGGGGGCATGGCGGAAAGAGCGGAAGGTTTCGGCAACCATGCGGCAGCAAAAACGAGAGACTCAGTCAATTGACGATTGGGTTGATCCCAACGGCGATTCTCCTCCTCGGTAGTGGCTACGCTATTACTCCCAGCTTCCGGCCTTCCGTAACGGAAACGTGCGCCGACTGATCGAAAGCTACCCAGAGGAAATCGAGGAGGCCCGCACGCTCGCCCCGGCATTTACCCAGGATGCCCTCAAGACCATTTGCTGGACGGAGGAGCAGATCTTGGCGCGGCAGCCTTTCCAACAATTAGCCCTCCGTAAGCCTTAAAGGCCTATCCTTAACGGAACTTCTTGCGTTGTTAAAGTTGATGCGGCATGCTGACTTTGATGAGGAGGACCCTGCAAGGCAGATACCAGACCATTTCCACCGTCGGGGAGGAGGCCAAGGCATTCGTGCCCAGCGCGTTGCCTCCGCGCCCCCCCATCGACTGGTCAGAACCGCTTCAGTCTCAATTTGCCGCCGCCCATGCCGCTTTGGGGCGATTGGACGGAATCGCCTCAGTCCTGCCGGAAACCACAGTCTTCCTTTACAGCTACGTCCGCAAGGAGGCGATCTTATCGTCGCAGATCGAGGGCACCCAGTCCTCCCTGTCCGATCTACTCCTGTTCGAGAATGAGCAGTCTCCGGGCGTTCCTCTGGATGACGTGCAGGAGGTTTCCAACTATGTAGCCGCACTTGAGCATGGGATGCGGCGGTTGCGGGATGGCTTCCCAATTTCCCTGCGGTTGATCCGCGAATTGCATGAAATTTTGCTCAGCAAGGGCCGGGGCAGCCGCAAACAACCGGGTGAATTCCGCACGAGCCAGAACTGGCTC
>CAZSPO010000249.1:0-5794 GCA_964608775.1 uncultured Chthoniobacterales bacterium
AAAGGTGCGATCTTCGATAGCCCAGGGCAACGCCCTGGGTAGTCGTGAGTGACAACGTTAGCCCTGAAAGGGCGAAATTCGTCCCCGCGCGAATCCATCTATTGCGCCCTTTGATTCGCTGCACTCACCCCTTTGGGGCCCACCTTCGGTGTTCTCTCTCCGCTGCGCTTCGACTCAGGCCGCATCGTGTAATTCCTGATACCCAGCCCGCGTAAGACCATTGCTGATTCATCAGGGCCCCGACGACCCAGGGTCCCTGGCTAGTCAGTGCCACCACGGTTGGCCCCATGCTGTATTTGCCGCTGCCCAGCATCGAGTCGCTGGCAGTGGGAAATGTGAAGGTAGGACGAATACCCCAGATCAATTTCCCGGATTTTGCGCGGCTTTCGCGAGGGCTTCGGTATCCGTGGCCTGTGCGCGGACGGAAAGAGATGTGAGGAGGAGCGCGGCACATGCGGCCGGCAGAATGCTGAATCGGGTGGGTTTCATATTGGGTCGTGAGAGTGCTCTTATAAAAGTTATGGAGCGAATATTGACTTCCGAAATATCCGAATTGTGTATGCAGGCTAGTTCACCTTAACGAGGTCCGGTTGTTTCCAAGAGCCATCGAGCGCGGCTTCTTTCGGCCAGTAGAGGCGCATATACATCGCAAAGGGGCTTTTGGGGGCGGGCAGCCAGTTGGATTCCAACTCCTTGCCTGGGGATTCATTCTGGAAATAGAGCGTCAGTCCACCGTCGACGTCCTTCTTCATCTCCGGCAGCATCGGCGAGTTGATGAGGTAGCGGTGCGGGCGGGGCGCAGGCTATGGTGAGTGCTGCGAGTGCCAGGGCAATAATGTTGGATTTCATGTCTTGGTTTGGACCGATCCGCGTTGTTTAAGTGGAAATTTTGTGAGGGTTGCTACATGAGAGGCATGCAGTCAACCGAAGAAAACCACGGCTTGCTTTGGTAGAATCTCAACCAAAATCACTCTGCTCGAGTTCGTCCAGTAGGCAATTTGCGCAAAAAGAGGTGCTTGTCGCCGGTGTATGAGGTGATTGATGGGAGTGGTTGGTTGGAGAGCGTGTGTTGGGTCAAGAAGTGATTTAGTTCATAAAAATCATCGAAATGGGACGAGGAGAATCCGCATCCGAAAAACGCAGGAAACGGACCTGGTCGTCAAACTTGGGGCGGTTGCCTCCCAAATTGACCTGATTGCCTCGCAAACGCGCGGTCGGCCTTCGCGTAGTCCGGGTCGAGTCATGCACCCAGAATCACCTTGCCACCCCCGCCGGATACCGGGAAAGATAAGCACGGGATAAAACAGGTTCTTGCGCCTCAAAACCTGGAAATATCCCACCAAAAAACCCTTAAAAACACCGCGATGGAACGCACCCTGCAAATTCTCAACGAGCTTGAGCGCGAAGGCGTGCTCGGTCGCTATGCCATTGGCGGAGCCATGGGGGCGACTTTCTATGTTGAGCCGTTGCTGACTTTTGACTTGGATATTTTCGTCGCGCTGCCGCAAACAGCGGGCGGGTTGCTCACGCTTGCTCCGCTTTACGAAGCCCTGCGGCAGCGCGGCTATGCCGAGGAAGGGGACTGCGTGAGCATCGAGGGCGTGCCGGTGCAGTTCCTCCCGGCCTACAATCCGCTGCTGGAAGAGGCGCTAGCGGAGGCGTGCGAGACGCTCTATGAACAATCGGCAACACGTGTGTTGCGTCCCGAGCATCTCGCCGCCATCTGCGTGCAGACCGGACGGGAAAAAGACCGCCAGCGGGTGCGCGTGTTTTTGGAGCAGGGCTCGCTGGATGGGGAATATCTGGATAAGTTGCTAACAAGACATGATCTCAAGCAAAAATGGAACCTATGGACGAGCTAGACCCCGAAATCACCCGACTGCTGGCCGCAAAAGAAGAACGCCGCCACCGGCTGGCGAGCTTGCCTTTTCCCGAAAAAGTCCGGGCCGTAGTGCAAATGCAACAAATGGCTGCACCTATACTACGTGCACGAGGACGGCAGGTCACCCCCTGGGTGCTCAGGCCTGAAAGCCTCCCCAAAACCTGATGCCAGACACACCCAAATTCAACGCCGTGAACCTCCTGCACGGCTGGCCTGCTATCCGTATTGTCAGCCCTAAGGAGATTGTTGATGCCCATGAAACATAGCCAGAGTAAATCCGGGCGTGGCTTCGATGCTGTAGCCGAAAGCCGCCGTTGGAAAGAAGCCGTGTCCGCCGAGACGGCAGGCATGACCATTCGCGAACGCATGGCGTGGTTCCGGTGGCAATCCTCGATGCCCGCCATCCGCGAGCAGGCTCAGTCCACTGCCGGGGGCATGGTGCTACGGGAATAGCCGCCGGAACACGGATTTAAAGCAGATGAAAAATAGGCCACTCAATCAAAGTGTGAGCGAGTGGAACACCTTGTCGATACCGGCCGGTTTTTCACCTTTCTCAAGGCGGACCCGGATTGTGACACCATCACCGATATTGTTCTCCGTCGGGGATTCCACGAACTCGGTCGCTTCGCCACCATCTACCATCGTCATTTTGGCCAATTGCCTTCGGAGACCCTGCGCAAGCCAGATCGCCCCCTAGCATCGCGAGTATTGCCGATGTTTGACATAGGGACCTTCAACGGCGACGCCGCTTGCCAGCGCCATCCTCGATCGCCTCAGCCTCCACTGCCACACCATCGTCTTGGAAGGCGAAAGCTACCGCATCCGTAAATCCAAAAAGAAAATTCGGTAAGACCGCCAAGGTTCACCGCTGCGGCACCGTGGCAAGGGGTGCGATTAAAAGCGGGTGCGGCTCCAGGGGGGCTGCTCTCCCTCAGTTCCGAAGGAAGGCCCCGATCCCAGCATAGCCCGACAGGGCTATGACTGAAACCGCCCCCATTGTTGCCAATCAACGTCTCTCGTCGTGGGCCCTAATGCCACGATACTTCTCCAGGTTGTAATATAACTCGAAAGGTGTCGGAGATGGCCTTGTTGGCGCTTCAACTACCGGTGGCGCTTCAACTACCGGTGGCTGGAGAGAAGGGGGGGGGGAGAAAAACTTTATGTAGGATATTCCGATAACAATACCAATTACAAGGCATAGGAACTCTCTCATGGGGACCTTCTAATAACGGTTGAATTTTATTGGGTCAACAATGAATTCAGGATTATAGAGAACCGTGCATGGCTTCCTGATCCTCCCGTTCTCCTGGTCATCCGGGGCGGGATGCGTGGATAGGGTGGAGCGAAGTGGCTTAGCGCTAGTGGTGGCCGTGGGCTGCGCCCAATGCCTTTAGAGTGCGGTGGCCCGACGCCGCTTTGCTTCGGGGGGGGAGACATGTTGCCCAGGGGAAAGCGCGGACATGTCCTCGCACTCCAAGGGTTAACAAATTCCTCCACGACACCATGGATTAGGTCGTTGCCGATGATCATTGGCTCACTCGATTCATGGGGTCGCGCTTTTCGTCGCGCAGAAAGTCTCGTTCGCGATCAGTTGGTCGATTCACACGCCGCCGTGCCAAATTTCCAATCCGCCCCGGGGATTGTCAGCAAAAGTCCACTCCCACTTGGTCGGGTCAGGCCGGACCGCGATGCGGGGGCCGAACGGGTTGGCTGTTCCTAAATAGAGGCCGTGCGGCGTCGAGATGATGTTGCGGCAGCCGAAATTAAAGGGGTTGCCAAAACCGCGAGTGGTGACCGGCAACCAATTCTCCCCGTCACAAGTCCGCCACACCTCGCAGCCACCGCGATAATCGAGATACCGATCCACCCCGGCGCGGTCCATGACTTGGGCGAGCCGGAATTTGCGTTCCGCGAGATGGGTGAATTGAAGAATCACACTCCAATCCATCGTCCCGGCGTAAAGCCAGCCGTCGTGCACGCCCATGCGCCAGAGGTAACCGGCGAAGAAATTACCGAACCCGGCTCCCAACCCGCTCAGGGGGGTGCGTCCATCGCGGGCGTTGCCCACCACGATCTCCCAGTGGTTGTCGGGATGCACCCGGATGATTTCAGCGGCGGCCGGCCCGATTTTATTGCGCCAATCAAAGCCGCCATTTTGAATCCCGGTGCCGAGGTAAAGGCTGCCTTGGAACTCGATCATGCTGACCGCCCCTTGATTAAGCGGGCCGCGTCCAGCTCCCCCTTCCAGCACGCACTCCCATTCAAAGGGCGGTTCCCCCTCGGCGCGGGTGCGGTAGAGGGAAAAACCGGCCAGCCCTCCCGTGCCCGCGTAGAGAAAATCACCGGCCACCGCCATTTCATAGACGGTGGCCACGCCGGGGAAGGTTCCGAACCCAGGCGCATTGACGCACCGCCACTCCCCCGAAGCCGGGTCGTCGGTCATGTAAATGAGAGTGACTCCGGAAAGGTTCACGTTGCCCTTGGTCGCACCGGCTGGGGCGGTGAAAAGTCGGCCTTTGAACGGGATCAAGGACCGGATGGCATTAAAAACCAGATCGCGTCCCTGAGTGTCGAACCGGGGAGCCGGAAGTAATTCGAACTGCCGACCGTTCTCGGTCCGGAGCAGCCGGGGACCGTCGGATTTCGACCGGGACCAAGTGGCGGTGTAAAGCGCGGGTCGGGCATCGCTCCGGCCTTGGTAAACCGTCATCGCCCGATAGCCGAGGTCCCGGCTGTAATGCTCCCCCTCGCCATCCTCGACCAGCGGAGCCTGGTAGACCCGTTCCCATTGGTGAGAGCGCGGATCGGCCCGCCAAATCTCGCCCCGGGCGGCGTGCGCTTCGAATTCTGGCGAATAATTTGCGTGCGGCGTCTCCACTGGCCAGACGTCCATCTTTACGAAGGGCATGGCGAATTTCAGGAGATGCAAATTGGCCCGACCGGTCCCGGTATAAATCGCGCCGTCGAACCAAGCCATGGAATAGGCATAGGCATTGAACGGGTCGCCAAACCCATTTTCGCAAACCTGGGAGAACTCCAGCCCACGCAAGCCGGGGCGGGGACCGCGAGCGGCATCGTGGGGGGAAGAATCAGCGGCGGTCCACATGGTCAAGGTGCGCGAGCAACGGTGCGCTGAAGCGTTCCGGTTTGAAAGCGGGAAAGAAATGGCCGGCTGCAGGAATCAACTCTAAATGCGTATCCGGACGGCTTGCGAGAATGGCTTCGCCGCTGGGGCGGATGGGAGAGAATTCGCCATACAACGCGAGGAGCGGCTGCGGGAGCGCGGCGATCTGTTGGAGGGTGATGCCGTCGCTGGCTTGCAGGGCCTCGGCGACCCCAGGCCGGGCGGCAAGGTCGAGCCAGCGCTCGGCCATCTGACGATTTTGGCGTTGCCCGAGGAATTCAGCCAACCAAGGCGGGGCATTCTCCTCTTGGAACTGACCGGAAACGGTGAGCCGCGCCAGCGCAATGAGCAGGGCAAATCCGGCCTCCGATTCCTCCTCGGCGACCGTGATCCCCAACGCCGCAAGGGTGGCCTGACGTTCCGGCCAGCGAGGCCAATCGCGGGGGGAAAGCTGGGGTTGCACCGTTCGCAAACGGGTGTCGGCCAGGGTCAACGTGCGGAACCGCTCCGGAGCACGTCGGGCGGCCGCCAACAGAATGCTCCCGCCGAAACTATGCGCGGCAGCATGACAGACGGGAATGGCTAACGCGTCGAGAAGCCCGAGCAAGTCGCCCGCCTGCGTCGCCGGATCGTAGCCGTCGGGCGGCATCCCGCTGCGACCGTGTCCCCGGAGGTCATAGAGTAAGAGTGGATGCACAGCCGCCAGCCCCCCGCTCGCCGAGAGCGAAAAACCGGCGCTCGTCGCTAGGCCATGGACCAGCAACACGGGCGTGCGCCCCTCCTCCCAC
>CAZSPO010000250.1:0-5793 GCA_964608775.1 uncultured Chthoniobacterales bacterium
TTGCGCTGAAGATCGCTCCGAAGCTGCTGCCATTGGCCGTTGCCAGAAAATCCGCAGGGCAAAGACGAGGTGGTCCTGGCGGCGGTTGACCGGCTTGCCATTGTAGAACGCAGTCGTCCGCGCCCCGACCTCGAGCGGTTGCGCGACAAACCCCGTCGGCTCCTTGCGCACCTCCGTTCGGATCTCCTGCCAATCTTTCTCGGTCAATGCCCCCCCCCGCCGACTCCCGAAGTGACGCTCCCCGGTCAATGGCAAGATTCGGTATTGATCCAGCCGCTCCAGGACATATTCCCGCTGGTCGATGTCCCCCAACCAATAGGTCGTCAGCGCGGGGAGAATCGGATTTTCCCCCAGATAATACCGAATGATTTGATGCGAAAATGAGAGGATTGCCCGGTCATCAGCCAGTTGGCTGCCTACGGCGTTCACTAATTTTACCGTCCCTTTCCGCAGGCAATGCACCAGGCCCGGCACCCCGCGGTGCATGGCATCGGGGAAGGCCAGGGGATCCAGCCAGGCATCCGCCACCCGGGAATAAATCACATCCACCTGTTCCAACCCCGAAATCGTTTTCATGCAAACCCGGTCGTCCAAGACCAGCAAATCCCCGCTCTGCACCAACGGCACCCCCATTCGGCGGGCAAGAAAACTGTGCTCGGAATAAACCGGGCTGCTCGTCCCCGGTGATAACATCACCGCCATCGGGTCGTGCACGGTCTCCCCGGCCAGCGTGCGCAAATACTCCAGCACCTGGGTCGGAGCCTCCGCGATGGAGGCCACCGAAAAATCAGAAAAAATCTCGGGGGCCACTCGCGCCAGCACCCGCCGGTTTTGCACCATGTAAGAAAGGCCGAAAGCATGGCTAAAATGCTGACTCCTCACCATGAGATCTCCCTCCGCATCCCGACAGAGGCAAATGCCGCTGACATGCAAATAATGCCCCGCACTGGGACCCACCCCTTCGCAGGCGGTGAATCGATAAGGGCTCGCCAGCACCGGTTGGAAAGGAATGACCCCATCGCGCAGGATTTCTCTCCCCCGATAGATGTCATGAAGGAAATGCTCGAACGCCCGAAGGCGCTGACGGAACCCGGCGCTGATCAGCCGCCATTCCTCCTCCGAAACCAAATGCGGCAGCAGATCGCACAACCACGGTTTCGCAGCGAAAGCCCGTCCCTTCGTGCTCGGATGGCTGAACGTTACCCCCAACTCCCGCAAGGTTGCCTCCATCCGGTCGTTCAGGGCCCGCAATTCCGAGGGCCGCAACTCATTCAACCGACTCCATAATCGGGCGTATCGCTCCCGGGGCGTGCGGCCCGATTCAAAGACTTCATCCCAAAACTCTGGCGGTGCGGTCATTGTCCAGTTGGCTCCATCAATCAGCCTCACCCCGTCGGGGGGCGCCAACTCCGGGTTACCTGGGCAGGGAAATTGTCGGCACCCCCATTCGGATGCAAGGGCAAATGCCAGCCTTTCTACCGGGATCAACCGACTTTCTCGAAGAAACAGGTCTCCGAAAACCAGAACGCAAACCACCTCCCAAGCTGCGCCGTGAGCGAACCCGGCTCCTCCTCTGGCGTCGCTTCGACAAGGCGCTCCAAGGCTTCCCCCAACGCCTCCCCCGCCGTCAATGACTTCAAAAGGAAAAATTGCGCCCGACTCAATGGGTAGCGTCTCACGATAAAAGCCCGCCGGGAGAGAGCCGTGAAAAATTGACCGCGCTGAGGAAACTCAAGGTGCATGGCCTCTTCATCGGAGCGCACGGTGGTGTAGTAATCGTTCACGGGAAAATCACTCTCAAATAGCCGGAGAGAGGGGGCCGGGCGAAATCGTAAATCAAGCAGGTCACTTTCCGGAATCGCTTGGAGGTCAAACGGCGGCATGCTCGGCGAATGCTCGAGACCGGGACCATCAAACACCTCGTATAAAACCCATTCAAACCGAGCCAAATCGACCAAAAAGTTTCCCCATTCATTTTCTGCATCCGTCGAAGCATTGATCAAACACTCCTTCAGGAAATCCGGGAAACGAACCCCAAGTTGGTGGAGGGTGTAGGAACGGGAAGGGTGCTGTTGAAGATACTGAAAAGCAAAAGCCCGAAACCCCTCTTCCCGCAACGTTCTTTGCAGCACGGGGTAGACTTCTCCCATGCACTCCAAGAGTCTAGCATAGTAGGCGTGACTGTAAATCTCCAGTCGTTCTTTAGCCGTTCGTTGCTTGGAACGAGTCACCACCTCCTCCAGGCAAGTGCTGCCGCTTGGAAGCCATTTCCTCGCCTCCCCCGTTTCGACACCGGCATCAATCCCGTCTGGATGGGTGATGACCGCCAAGAACCAACGTTGGATCTTGTCGAGAACGGGGGAGGGCAAATGCGATTTCGAGTTCATGCTTCTGCGTTCGCTCCCCCCCAAGGCTTTTCTTGAATCATTCGTAACATCATTCCACGAGAGCCCCCGCATGGTGCAGGGGATGCGGCGCGGTTGCTATCTGCCCCGGGGAAGCCGTCCCCTCATCTTGCGCCCGGGGATCGCGACAAGGTAGGGAACCCGTCGGTTCAAGCACCGATTTGGCTTTCAATGCTTCCGCATGCAATTCGGGGAAAGGCGGAATGGCCGCATCCCACTCGATCAAGGTCGAAACCGGTCCGCAATGCTGGATCGCGTAGCGATAAAGCTCCCAAACTCGCTCAATCACCGGGCGATCGTGCGTGTCAATCAGATGCGTTTGGCAATCGGTGTGGCCCGCTAGATGAATCTGGACAACGTTTTCGGCAGGGATGGCATCAAGATAGCGTTCCGGATCGAAATCATGATTGACGCTGGAAACATAGACATTGTTGACATCAAGCAGAAGCCCGCACCCCGTCTCTTCTGCGAGAGAAGCCAGGAATTCCCATTCTGCCATGGTGGAAGTGGTGAACCCCGCGTAGGTGCTTGGATTCTCGAAAATAAAAGGCCGCTCCAGCAAATCCTGCACGATACGGACCCGCTTTATGACGTGACGCAAGGTTTCTTCGTTCAGCGGCAACGGAAGCAAATCATGGGAATTCATGCTCGCGACGCCAGTCCAACAAAGATGGTCAGAAACCCATCGCGCTTGGGTGGAACGGGCGAGGGTCTTCAGTTTTTTCAAATAATCGATGTCCAACGGATCCGTGCTGCCGATGGAGAGCGAGACCCCATGCATGACGACGGGATAGCATTCGCAAATCTGATCCAGCACATACCGGGGTCTCCCCTGTGAATCCAAGAAGTTTTCAGAAATAATCTCAAACCAATCGACGGCGGGTCGATGCCGAAGAATGTGATCAAAATGGACCGTCCGCAATCCGAGCCCAAAGCCAAGATGAGGATGATCAAGTCGAGGAGGTTTTACCATCGGGAACCGAGATTGAACATTTTGATCCAAAAGATCTTATCCGGCAAGGCCGCAAGCCCTCACGGCGAATGCCGCTCTCTGAAGCGAGCGGGCGCAAGGAAAAGCGGCCCGCTGTCGTGGGTTATCCCCTTGATTCATAAAAACACGACTGGCTTTATGAAACAGGGGGGTGATGCGAGACAATGGCGAGACAATGGCGACACAATGAGCGGCAGGCACCTTCGTGCGGGCTGCTGTTAAGGCGAAACGCCCATGCAACGCCTCTCCCCGGGGGATGGAGAGAGGCTGTCGAGAGACCGCACCGGGATGATTGGGGGGAAACTCCCGATGCGGTCTTCGACCAGACTCAAATCAGGGCTTGGCCGGGGCCGGCCCCACTTTGATTCCGCGTTCTTTTGCGGCTTTCTCAAATTCAGCGCGCGCTTTTGCCCAGGCTTTGTCTTTAAGCGGCACCGCGCAGCTCCCATGGCCCTTGCAGTCGTTTTGCCCAGGGTTTGCGCCGCAGCCGCCCTGGCCTTTGCATTCATTGCCGCCTTTGCAACTGTGCGCTTCCGCCGTGGCGCAAGCCCCTTGGCCCGCACACTCATGGTCGCCTTGCCCTTTGCCCTTGCAGGTGTTCAATCCGCGACAAACGTTCGGTTCACGCAAAATCGTCGGAATATCCCCTTTTGCCTCTTCTTTGGCATCCTGAGCTCGGACGGTGATGGAACCTGCGGCCACTCCCATGAGGGAGCCGACCGCGAGTTTTTTTAAGAAATCCCGCCGACTGGCGGAGGGAAGGGAGGAATCGTTCGGAGTGTTGGGGTTCATAGGCATGGTGAGTCGGGTTGTTATTTTTCTCGGGTTGTTATTTTTTCTGAGCGACAGGGAGAAAAGAGAAGGTTTTTGCGCTAAGTGGCAAAAAGAATCTTGCTCCTCAACCATCGGAGTGAGCCGCTAAAAGGTTTATTCCGTCGCTGCAGAAATAAATCGGGATGATCGACATCAAGGGGGAGGGAGTGGGTGCGAATCCGGTTGGTGCAAAAGCGGAGCCGGGGCCTCTTGCCCGCTTCCCTGCTGCGGGGTGAATTTGTCCTCAATCTTTTGTCCTTAAATCTTTTGTCCAAAATCTCGCCCCAACCGCTGATGCGCCTGTGGGAAAGTGGGAAATCTTCACAAGAAATTCCCATTGACACCCCGACATGCCTCGCTAGTTTTGCTTCCTTTCCGTCACAAGCAATATGAAGACTTTCTCGGCCAAAGCTGAAGATGTGCAGCGCAAATGGTGGGTCATTGATGCCCAGAATCAGATCCTGGGCAAGGTGGCCGAACGTGCCGCCCGCCTCTTGCGTGGCAAACACAAAGCCATTTTCACTCCGCATGTCGATACCGGCGATTTCGTTGTGGTAATCAATGCCGGTGGGGTCCGGCTCACGGGCAACAAGGAATATCAAAAGAGTTACATGAGCTTCTCGGGATACGTCGGGGGCCACAAGACCGAAAGCTTCCGCGCCCGCCGTGCCCGCAAGCCCGAGGCAATCATCGAAAGCGCTGTTCGTGGTATGATCCCCCACAACCGGCTCGGTCGCGATGTCTATCGCAAACTGAAAGTTTACGCCGGAGCCGAACATCCCCACGAAGCTCAGAGCCCCGAAGTCATCGCCATTTAACCCTCTTTTTTGCTCCTCAGCCCTCTCTTTCCTCATGTCGAACGAACTTGATTTTGTTGCCACCGGTCGCCGAAAAACCGCCGTCGCCACCGTCCGACTCCGGCCCGGCTCCGGTTCCATGACGATTAATGGTCGCCCGCTGGATCAGTATTTTCCCACCCTCCCGTTGCAAAGCGAAGTCTTGTTGCCGCTCGATCTTCTGAATCGAATGCAGCAATACGACATCACCGCAAAAGCCACCGGGGGCGGCACCACGAGTCAGGCGGGAGCTCTCCGGCTCGCTATCGCCCGCGCCCTTGTCGAAGAGGATGAGACCCGCCGTTCCGAGCTGCGCAACAACGGCTTGCTCACCCGGGATCCCCGGATGAAGGAACGGAAAAAGTCTGGCCAACCCGGTGCCCGCCGTCGTTTCCAATTCTCTAAACGCTAAAAGCTCCAAACGCTAGAATATCAGAAGTTTAATTCGAAAGCTCCCTTACCGGGTCACTTCCGATCTTCACTCAACTTCTTTTAAAGTCCTTTCTCAGAGCCCGGTCGCCGCTAGCAGCCTGTTAAATTGGGAGATTGCGGGCGAGGGAATCGCGGTTTGAGCAAGGATTTCGACGCGTGCGGCGAATGCGTTAAAACCTGTGCCGGAGGCACCCGGGACGTGTGTGGTGAATGCGCTAAAACCTGTGCCGGAGGCACCCGGGACGTGTGCGGCGAATGCGCTAAAACCTGTGCCGGAGGTACCCGGGACGTGTGTGGTGAATGCGTTAAAACCTGT
>CAZSPO010000251.1:0-5779 GCA_964608775.1 uncultured Chthoniobacterales bacterium
CAAGGGGCCGCGCACATAGACTCGTCCACCCGCCGCATAGAGCCACTCCAAATCGACCCTCTCTAGTCGGTGCGTGACGTCGGTAGAGCGCTTTTCGCCGGTAACAGGAACGGCTACGAAGCAAGCCCAGAGTCCGCGTGTTCCCTCGGTTAATTCGGCGCGATTCAACCAAAAGCCGGGCTGTCCAATGGTGCGTTCGTTTCGCACAGCGACGATTGTTTCGGCTCGGGGGACTTCGACTGCAGAGTCGATCTCGAGGAATGCCTCGACTGCCCGTGTTTGCACGTCGCGCTGGCCGCGCACGCGGGCCAGGGAACCGGAACTTTCCCAATCCGGTGCCGTGATCCGCATCTGGTCACCCAGTTGCCAGTTCGCGGCCGCATCAGCGGACGCGGTAAAGCGGATTTCCGAAGGCCCAGTGCCAACGAGTCTCAGAACCGGCTGCCCGGGTAAAATGCTTGTGCCTAGATTGACAGGGCGCTCATCGACTTTTGCCGCGTAAGGTGCGCGTAGAACCGCTTTCTCCAAATCGACCTCGACTGCCCGTAGCATCGCGGAGGCGCGGGCTCTCCGGGCCTCCGCCGCAGTGAAAGCATTCTCAGCTTCATCCTCAGCCTGAGCTGAAACGGCGTTTAAACGACGCGCCTCACGGGTGCGTTTCAGGGTAGCCTGAGTTAAGGTGAGTTGCGATTGCGCCTCCGTCTCGGCAGCGCGAGCTTCAGACAACTTCGCCTCTAGACGACTGGTGTTGAGACGGGCGAGCACCTCCCCAGGCGCGACGCTATCTCCAACCTCGACAGTAAGCGCGTCAAGCGTTCCGGCTAATTCAAACCCTACCTCGCCGGATCGCCGTGCTCGAACGACTCCCACAAAAATACGCTCGGCCGTGTAGCCCTTCTCTTCGGATACCTCGCGCACCGTTACCGGCGTTGCCTGCGTGGGCTCCACAGCTGCTTCCCGTCCGCAGCCGACTAAAAGAAGCGCTCCTGCGACGAATATTATTCTGGATTTTGAATTAAAATAATTGCTCATTAGTAAACGTTTACTGACTTAAGTTTTTAAATTTGATCGTGAGTTCTGTGAATTTTGGGAGCCTAGCGGTCTAGCTTGAGCGTTGCGAAAGCGGCGTATAGCTCGTCACTCTCGGCATAGCGTTCGATCGCAGCATCTGTTAGGCCGATGCCACGCAGTGCAAATAGATAGGCATGACGGCGACGCTTGAAAGCATCGGGTTCCTGATAGTCATAGGGAAGGACGGGGGGCATTTCAGCGATGCACAGACCAATTGCAACATGCTGGGCGAACCAATAACGTTCGGCGTCGCTGATTGGCCCATCAACCAGATCGCCCTCACTACGCGCGACTTGGGCACACTGCTCGAAATAGGGAACCATGATAGCGAAGCGCGCCTCGTGGAATGACTTTACGAAATGACCATCCTCAAGGCAGCTTTGGATCATGAGACGTGAGGTCGCCATATGAGCCGGTTCGGCCTCAATTGACCGACTTGCGATAAGGCGATGCATTGCGTAGACCACGAGCACAAGCCCTAGCGTGGAGACTGGCTGTTGGCGCAAGTTTTCAATAATCGGTGCCCGGCGATCGCAAATGAAATCCTGCATCGCCTCGTATATCCCCTCTTTGCTGGGGAAATGTCGGTAGAGCAAAGCCTCAGAGATGCCTGCTGCTTCAGCCAAATCCCGTGTCGTTGCCCGTGCGAAACCCTTTTGAGCAAATACGTGCATCGCCGACTGCACAATCGACTGACGTCGGTCATCGGCTGACATCCGTTTGTGGATTTTGGGAGGCATTTTCACATATAAGTAAGTAATCACACACTTTGTCAAGTGGCTGTTTGAATCAAATGCAACAATTGCTCTACCTGCTGGGTTCTACACCCACCATCTGTGGCTGGCTAAACGTTTGCAAATGGGACAGGCCGCGACGGCAAATCAGGGCGCTGGGCGACGGCAAAAGAGCGTTCAGGGGCGTTAGGAGAGCGAGAAACTTATGAAACAACTGACGGATGCTGCACCGGGGTAGGTGTGTCGAATGACAAGACCTGACGTCTTCTGTTTACTTTTTCCTGGCCTGATGTTGAGAAGAAAATCTTCCTAATTGGTGGCAATTTCATGCGCCGCGCGATTGAGCTGGCATCAACGATCACGGAAGATGCTGTCAGTCCCAATCCACGCGTGGGAGCGGTGATTGTGGAACGCGGCAGGATCGTGTCCGAGAGCTTTCTTGCTTACGATAGCCAGGCGCAAGCGAGGCGGGTGGCATTTATGAGCCCAAGCCGTGTCTTGAAATCCGGTGCAGCAATGTTGGGGATTTGGGAAAGAAAACCTAAGTTGCCACCAAATGAACCAAGCCGAGTTGACAACCTATAGATTTTATTTTTAAAGAAGTCAATATGCGAAGCATTTTTCATAAACCCCACCGTCGTAAACTAAAATTGTTTTATCTTCTAGCTTCAGTGGCCTTTAGCCCACTGGCTTTTGCCAGTGATTCGAATTTGGCCGATCATGTTGGCACCTTACCGGATGGTCCTGCGATCACTGAGAATGACATTCGCGATGCCCAGAAAATGTGGGGGGACGCAGTCGTAAAAATTGGTGCTTCCGGAGCAGACGCACCTAAAGTTGCCGAGGCCGCTGCCATTGCAGCGTATGCATTCGAACTCGGTCCGATTCAATTCAAACCGACCCTGGCTTCCGACCAGCCCTTCCGGCCTGACCTTGAAGGCACGCTATCCTATTTTGTATCCGGGAATCCAGATTATCCTGAAGACTCTGGATTTGCTATTAAACCATGGACCAAAGTCCGCTTTGAGAATCACACTATAAAAATCTTTGGCAACAAGGCCATTGCGATGGGACATTATTATTTTACTGCGAAGGCCACTGGAACAGAGACTAAAGTCGAATATTCAAAAGGCTATGTGAAACTCGACGACGGCCGAGTTCTAATCTTCCTCCAAGATTCCTCATTACCTTATTCCCCTAACTGACTTGGATTTCGGCACACTGGTCCGAGCTTAAAAGTAACTGGAATGGGATGGAAGAAATCCCCCTCCGCAAAAGAGAGCCGCTCATCTCATTAAACTGACGCATACGGCTGAGAACCTTATCCCTTTTTTCAGTCCTAAGCGGCACGGAACACCCGAGCGCACTCCAGGAAAGCGCTTACGTAATCGGTCCCCTTATCTTCTCGCCGGATTCCCAAGTGAATCTGCTTCTTGTTCAAACCGAATGCGGCGTGCCATCGGATGTGGGAAATCTAGGAGCCCCCAACATGTCTAAGAAATTGGTTTGATCCCATCTCTTTCCAGAGCAATGGCAAAAGAGCGCAGAAGGGTCTCCGGACAGCGAGAAACTTACGGAAGAACTGACAGATGCTTCGGCGGGGTAGGCATGTCAAATGTCAAAACTTGACGTCTTTTGCGTATGCTCATTCCAGTGGAGGATTTTTTCGAAGTTTCCGCTGTAGGGAGCGGCGCTCGATCCCGAGAATTCGGGCCGCTTCGCTGATGTTTCCCCCGCAGTCTTTGAGCACGCGCTGGATGTGCTCCCACTCGACCCGCCCCAAGCTGGGGGTGGGCGGAGGGTTGCCGGTCTGAGGCGGGTCAGTTTCGGGGCAACGGTTGCGTTCGGAAAGGAGCGCTTCTTCGATTCGATCCGCATCGACTGGCTTGGTCAAATAGTCGTGAGCTCCTTGGCGGATGGCTTCCACCGCCGTGACAATGCTGCCGTAGCCGGTGAGAATCAGAATCCGAATTTCCGTCCGCAAACGCAGGAGTCCTGCGAGCAGCGTTAGGCCATCGATTCCCGGCATCCTAAGATCGACAATTGCGGCATCAAATTCCTCTGCCTCGCAGGCTCGGAGTGCCTCCTCCCCATCGGAAGCCGTGACGACGATATACTCGCGGCGCCGAAATGCCACCGCTAGGCGCTCACGGAAGGTCTCGTCATCATCCACCACGAGAATGCGTTGAATATTCCAGTTCACGTCGCTTGGGGAATGCAGAGGGAGACCACGCATCCCTGACCCTCGGTTGATTCAACGACAAATTCACCCTTCAGGGTTTCCATCAGGGATCTCACGATAAAGAGCCCCAGCCCCATACCGGAACCGGGTGGCTTGGTGGTGAAGAACGGCTCGCCGACTCGATGAAGATCCCTGGCGGCAATTCCCTGCCCCGAGTCCCTTACCACAACCGAAAAAGCCTGGTCTGTCCGTTGCATTTCGACTCGAATCACACCTCCCGGCGGACTCGCCTCAGCGGCGTTGGTCAGCAGAATGGCGAGAGCCCGCAGGAACGAAACGCGGGGGATGCAAATTGTCGCTTCCTCATCGGGCGAGCAGTGCCACTCTACCAGCCGCAGCATCTCGGACGGGACATAATCGTCAATCTCTTTCCGCATTTGCGAAATCCCTACATTCGTCTCCACCTCAAGACCACCATCGACCGACCTGCTCATGCGGTCGAGGATGGCCCGGCACCGATCCACTTCCTGTCGCAGCAGGCGCGCATCTGCTCCGCATTCCTGGCAGGAACACTGGGTGCCCGCGTGCTTCTCGAGATCCTTTCCAATCACAGCGAGGGTGCCCAGCGGGGTAGCCAGCTCGTGTGCAACCCCGGCCGTCAGCGTGGCGAGTCCTGCGAAGCGACGCTGCTGGTCTTCACGCATACGCAACCGCGCCAAACGGTTCCGGTGCCGTTCCCGGTCCGCCCGCAGTTGGGTGACAAAGTAAGCGACTCCGGAACCCGTAATGACCAGGGCGACCCACATTCCCGTCAGGTGAAAGTCCAGGTCATTGCAGCATCGCTCCCCGGCCAAGTTGATCAAGTAGTGTTTGGATTGGAACAGGGAAAAGTAGGCCAGCCCGCAGAGCGCCACCGCCGTCCAGGCCATCCAAGGTGCGAGGAGCATGGCCGCTACCGTGAGATAAAGGATGTAGATGCTCGAAAAGGGATTGTGCGCACCGCCGGTAAAATAAAGGATCACCGTGAGAACGGCGATATCGAGAACGAGAACGGCGGGAATCACCCAGCCCGGCTGCTCCGATCCGACCCTCGCCATCCGATAAACCGCCAGATTCGAAATCGCCGTGATCGCGAGACAGCCTCCCAGCAACCCGAGCGGTAGTTGAAGTTGTAGCCAGAACACGCCGAGCGCGATGATGATAACCTGACCGACCAGCGAGACCCAGCGCAGCCGAACCAACCACGCCAGTCCAAAGCTCCGGATCGAATTCGTTTCCGCCCGATCCGCCTGGGCGGAATCATCGACTTGGAACAAGCGGGAAGCCTGACTGGCAACAAGATCCATGGTAGGAGTTTCGTTGAAGGGAGCCGTCTTGGCAAATCACCAATCTGCGTCAATTTGCCGCATTCCGCGAGGATAGGCAGCAGGCTATAATGCAGCCGCATGAACAAGAACCTGCTATCCACTCTTTCCCTCCTGTGGCTTGGCTGCCAGTGCGGGCTCAACGGACACTCGTCACTGACCGTCGATGCGGAGACCTCATCCGGTGCGGCCGCTTCCGCGCTTTACAACCCCGGTCGTCCGGACGCCCATGCCCCGATCGGAGTCATGCGGGATCACACTCACCGAGCGGGCGAGTGGATGGCTTCTTATCGCTACATGTATATGGATATGGGCGCTTATCGCACCGGGACCGACAACCTCAGCTCCCAGGATATTTTCGACCGTGGGTTCATGGTGGCTCCGACTGGCATGGAAATGCAGATGCACATGTTCGGGCTGATGTATGC
>CAZSPO010000252.1:0-5732 GCA_964608775.1 uncultured Chthoniobacterales bacterium
GGTATCAAAGAGGGCAAGACCTGGGAAGAGGTGCCCGATTCGTTCGGGCGGATTGGGCATCTTTCTGACGAGAGCGAAACGCAATCGCCACGGCACACGGCTACCGCTCAGTCTTCCACCGCGCCGATCTGGAAAGTCACGGTCCGACTCCCGCCGATCTCAAGCACCGACCGGCGGACGGGCAGTTTAATGACCCCTTCGACCAGCTCCTGCTCCAGCCGAGCGATCACGGGATAGAGCGGTTCCAAAGCGCCAAAAGGGGGGTGGAATTCGGTCAGTGTAAAGGCCTTGCCGCTCCGCGACTTGACCAGTTTAGGCATGGCTCCTTCTTTTTCGCGCAGTTTCACCAAGTGCCCGAGGCGGGTCGGCGCGTCGGCAGCTTTGGCTTTGCTAGCGTATTCTTTCTGCAAATTTTGAAAGAGCGCGTAGAGCACTTTCTCGGGACCGTTCGCCCCGTAAATGGCAGCGACGGCGTCGAGGGTGCGTTGAAGCTGGAGCATCGGCTCCGGTTCGAAAATCGCGTGTCCCTTTTCGCTGGGCCGAAAAATTCGTTGAGGGCGCCCGACCCGTTCGCGTTGGAGGGTGGCCTCGATCAGCCCGCCGTTTTCCAGGAGCCGAACATGACCCTGAGCGCCCATGTAGCTGAGCTTAAATTTTTTAGCGATCTCCGCGACGGTCGTGCCGTCTGACTGTTTTATAAATTCCAACAACCGAAGGCGTTGGATAGACCCGACTTTGTCGAGCTGGCTGCGATTACTCAATGGGTGTCTCCGAGTAGATGGTTGACTCAATCACTTGCCCGTCCCGCCGACACTGGAATGCAATCCCCCTGGAGGCGTCTGCCTCTTCTACCGCTCGTTCCAATGCTTGCCGGAACTCTTGCAAATTGGCGACGGGCACCCTCCCGACTTCCTCGATCCGGTCACCTGCATGCAGCTCCGCCGCATCAGCCGGACTGTCGGGCAGCACCTCGATAATCACCAATCCTCGTTCGTTCCTATTGATCCCCAGCCGATTTGCAAGCCTTTCATCCAGTTCTTCCGCAACAATTCCCCACGTTTCTTCCACGGGCGGAACCTCTTGCGGCTCCGTCTTCCTGGCGGGTTGCCCCGTCGTCAACCGCGCCGTTTGCATCTCGCTCGTGGTCACTGGCAGATGCAATTCATTCCCGTTCCGCCAGATGCGAAGCATGACGGGGTCGCCCACCCGTTTGTAAAAAATTTCTCGTTGCAATTCCCGGTCGGTCTTCACGACCTGACCGTCCACCTCCAAAATCACATCGTCCGCCCGGACATCCGCCAGATAAGCCGGGGCATCGGGGATCACGGTTTTGACCAACACCCCGGCGGATGGTCCGCCATGGGCGCGCAAGGGGCGGCGGATGGTCTCGATCGAAATCCCCAACCATGGGCGGCTCACCCGTCCGCCGAGGATGAGCTGGTCGCTGGTCCATTTCAGAATGTCCGCCGGAATCGCAAACCCCAGCCCCGTATTGATCCCGTGAATCATGGTGTTCATCCCTAGCACCCGGCCTCGAATATCCAGCAATGGCCCCCCGCTGTTGCCGGGATTAATGGAGGCGTCGGTTTGCAAATAATCTTCATACAACGGGTTGGCTCCCCAGCGACCGACCTCCAATTTATTGCGGTTCACGCCGCTCACCCACCCGACGGTGAGGCTGTATTCGAGGGCGTAGGGGGCACCGATTGCACAAGCCAACTGGCCGACCCCGATCTGGTCGACATCGGCAAATTCCAAATACGGATAATCCGCCCCCTCAATCTTGAGCACGGCGATGTCGGTATTATCGTCCCGACCCACCAAGCGGGCTGGAAGCCGGGTGCCATCCTGCAGCCGGACAAAATAAGCCCCCGCCTTCCCAAGCACATGGTTATTGGTGAGCACATAGCCATCGGGGCGAATCAACATGCCCGACCCCTGCGCCCCCGTTTCTCCCCAGCCGCCTTCCGGCTCTTCCCCAGGGGAACGGCCAAATAAAAACTCTTGGAGCGCATCATACCCCGCCATCGCCCCCGTCCCCCCCCGCTCGACTTCGACCACCACGACGGCCGGAGCCGCCGCCTCGAACAACTGTCGGAACCCGGCGTCCACGGCCATCATGGCTGGGTTGGGTTCGAAAGTCACCGCCGTGGTCTCGGCTTCCAACATGACCGGTTCGGTGGCAATTCCGGGCAGGGTCAGCACGAGGAAAATGCTGAACGCGGCCAACCGGGGGCTCTTTCCCATTCGAATTGGGGGGATGACCTGCATCAGTTTCAATAGTTACGCTCAACCAGACAGGGTTGCAACCAGCGGCCATCGGTTTATTGATACGCCTTGATCCCCGCCGCGAATCTCTCTCGACGACATGCACGCTCCCGCTTCCTCTCCCCTCATCAATAAACGCCTCTTTTTTCCCTCTTACCCCGGCCATTGGAGCGGGGTGAGCGAATCCGACTGGCAGGATTGGCGCTGGCAAATGCGCAACCGGGTCACGAAACTCGAACAGGTCGAGGCCTTACTCGAATTGACCCCCGATGAACGGGCCGGCATCCGGCTCACCGGCAACAAATTGGCGTTTGCCATCACCCCGCAATTCTTCAACCTCATCGAGCCCGATAACCCCGCCTGCCCCATCCGGCGGCAGGTCATTCCCGATATTCGCGAGTCCCGCCTGACCCCCGGAGAAATGGCTGACCCATGCGGCGAAGATAGTCACATGCCTGTGCCCGGCCTAGTGCATCGTTATCCCGACCGCGTTCTGCTCCTCGTTACCGACCGTTGTGCCGCTTACTGCCGATATTGCACCCGCAGCCGAATCGTCAGCGGAGCCGGCGAACAGGAGTTGCACACCGATATTCAAAACGCCCTCGAATATCTCCGCACCCATGAAGAAATCCGCGATGTCCTCCTCTCCGGAGGGGATGCCCTGCTTCTCTCCGATGCCAAATTGGATTGGCTCCTCGGAGAATTACGCGCAATTCCTCACCTGGAATTCCTCCGCATCGGCTCCCGGGTCCCGATCTTTCTCCCCCAACGCATCACCCCTGCCCTCTGCGCGATCCTTCGCAAATATCATCCGCTCTTCATCAGCGTCCACGTCAACCACCCCCGCGAACTTTCCGCCGAAGTGAAAGTCGGCCTGGAACGACTCGCCGACGCCGGCATCCCGCTCGGCAACCAAAGCGTCCTCCTCAAAGGGGTGAACGATGATGAGGAGACGATGAAGGAATTGGTCCACCGCCTCTTGATGTGCCGAGTCCGGCCCTACTACCTTTATGCCTGCGACCTCATCCAGGGCAGCACCCATCTCCGCGGCTCCATCGCCAAAGGCATTGCGATTATCGAATCTCTCCGCGGTCACACCACCGGTTACGCCGTTCCTCAGCTGGTCGTTGACGCCCCGGGCGGTGGCGGCAAAGTACCGATTAACCCCGATTACTTGGTGCAACAGGACGCCGACGGGATTCGCATTCGCAACTACGAAGGGCGCGAATTTTTCTATCCGGAAGCGCGCGACTCCGTCTGACCGGTCTGCGTCAGCTTTTTGCCAGAGACTTTTTCGCCAGAGACTTTATCGCCAAACGCCCAAACATCGCGGCCACCTGCTCGAATGCCGCATCATCGAGCGCCGGCTCCCGTTTCAAATCGGCCGGAGGCTCCGGAATCTGCACCCACGACCGGCACCCCCCATACCGGGGAGCATCCGGGAAGCGCCACTCTGGTGAAAGCCGCTCCACCCGCACCAGGGCCACACTGACGCCCGGTGCGTCATCATAGGCAAACCGCGCCCGCACAGTCTCTTCACTCCAATGATGCAGCGGAGCCAATGCCAACGCGCCTTCTAAGGAATCCACCACCAAGTGCTCCACGACCGTCGCGCAGGCATCCACCCCCCATTCCCCAAGCGGCGGCTCCGGCGGCAACGGGGTCTCCGCCGGGAGGGTTGTCTGTGCGATCTGCTCGTGGAACCGGGTCGGAAGCAAATAAAATGTCGGATGCTCGAATGCAAAGCCCGCCCGGCCCTCCGCGATCCCGCCCTTGCGCAAAATCACCGACTGCCGTCCGGTCCGGAGAAGGTCACAAATCACTGCCCACTCCTTGAAAGCCACGCTCATGACGACGAGGGCCTCCCCTCCCGTCGTCCGGCCTCCCATTCCTCTGCATACTGATGCATCCGACGATCCATGACAAACGGGCCGAAAGGGAGCAGGGCCCCCAAAAAGACTAGGGTAGCCCGCCCCAGCGGCCACCCGGCTTGTCGCCTCACCTGCCAAATCATCGCACAGACAAGCAGGAACAAGAGCCCGTGCACCATTCCCACAATGCTAACCGCCATCGGCATGCCCGCCGCATATTTCATCGGCATGGCGACAAACAACAAAATGAGCAGCGACCCCCCTTCTAACCAGGTGGTTTTTCTCAAGAAATGCACGGGATTCATCGTCGTGTTCAAAGGAGGCTTCGCTCGGCATCAATCGGCGCGCCATCCGACGATATAACCATCGGGAGCCATCACCGCTTGGGCCGGGGGCGGCGGGGCAGCCATATAACCGTTGGTGGACAAGTTGACCACCGTCTTGTTCCCCGCTGTGATCACCACGGGCACGGTGGCATTGCGATAAATGTCTGCCAACGCTTGCACGGTGTATTGTCCGGGCGGCAGGGCAATGATTTGCGGCACGGAACTCGGGTCACCATAGACGTTATTGACAATGTTTCGCTCGGTGCCGTCCGGATATTGCAACCGATAATTCTGCGGGATCTGCTTCACATACCCATCGCCCGTGGTCGCTTGGGTGGTGGCCGTGAAGACTTGCAGCTGCCCCATCCCGCCCATCGCAGGGTCGAACCCGTATGGATCGGCTTTGACCGCCGGGGTGGTGAAAGGCGGGTTGTAGCTCGGCAACGTCGCACAACTAGCTAAGAAAAGACCAAAGACGGGGAGCAAGAGGAGGAGAGGCAAACGCATAGACTTCTGCCTAGCAGACCCGGCCCCGCCTGGCAACCCAGCGACCCACTTTTCCCCCGCGCCAGTCAGGAAAAGAGGTCAGCGCATGAATTATGGAATTTGTAGTAGCCGGGCGCCGCAGCGGAATCCGCCCCGAGGCTTCCCAGCCTCCGCCAACTTCAACTGGTTGCGAGCCAGTTTGCGAAACGGATAAGAGATGCGCCTGCTTTGAATTTGTGCGGCGAGAAGATCGTCCTTGTCCCGCAAGGTCAACCTTAAGAATAGCCCGTGAATTCTTCGTCGCTTGTGGATGCCCTCGCCAGATTGTTTTTGATCAGTTTCCTAGGGGTTCTCCTGCTTTTGCCGCAGCAAAGCCACGCCCTCCACGGCGACGCCCTCCAACCCCTCACCACCACCACCTGGCTCCGGGACACCAGTGACGGGGCACCCGCCGACGCTTGGGGGTTGGTCGAACTCCAACTCCATTGTCTCAACGGTCAAGTGGGCGATGCGAGGTGAGTCAGTGAACTGGTGCATGGGCGTGACACGCCAAGCGAGAAGGGATACCGATCATTGGATTGATGAAATATCACAATACATGCGCTGACCCCTTTTTTCATACATTTTTCCTTTTTAGGAGATCGCGATCGTTTATAACCCAAAACGATGCGCAAAAATATTATCGTCATCATGACGGACCAGCAACAAGCCGGTTTGAGCAAGGCCATGGGCTTTCCTCTCGATGTCACGCCATTCATCGATCAACTTGGCCGGGATGGCG
>CAZSPO010000253.1:0-5720 GCA_964608775.1 uncultured Chthoniobacterales bacterium
TGCCCAAAAATCTGCGGCGCAACCACTTCCTGCTTTTATGAAACAGTGGGGTTCATCCAAGCGAAAAACCGAATCCATGAGCCTCGCCGACCGACTCATCGTCAACGTGCGGGATTGGTCTCGGAGCTTGGCACCGAGAGCCGCCCCGTCAGCCGCCAGCCGACGGTGGCCCGCCCCCCCCCATTTTCTTCAACCAACTGAGACTGAGCAGAGGCCACTCTGTGGTGCCGGGATATTTCGGGGCCCCCATCCGCAAACCATGCGGCCCCTCGGAAAAGACGTGGACGGCATAAGGCACCCCCGCCTCCGCCAGGGCCTGCGCGAAGAGGAGGGTGTTGGCAGCAGGCACGACGGCGTCATCGGCCGTGTGCCAAAGAAACATCGCGGGCAGCCCGGGCCGAACCTGCTTTTCCAAGGAAAAAAATTCGCGATCCGGATTGTCCGGGTCATCCCCACAGAGATTATGAAACGAGCCCCCATGCCGGAATCGGCCTGAGGTAATGACTGGATAGGCGAGAATGTAAGCGGAAGGCTGAAGCGGCGAGGGGGCCGGAAGGTCGGGGCCGTGAATGGCCAGCGACGCCGCGAGATGACCGCCCGCAGAAAACCCAGCCACCGCCACCCGATCGCGATCAAAGGGAAGCGTCGACTCATTCAGGAGGGTCAAGGCCCGAGCGGCATCCAACAGGGGAGCCCGACCGAGAGGCCGAGGAGCGGGGAAGAATTGGGTCCGATACTGGGCTAACGCGACGTGAAATCCGGCTTCGAAATAGAAGATCGCCGCGTCGAGACCTTCGGGTTCGAAACAGGTATTGTAACCGCCCCCAGGGAAAATCAGGATCATGGGACGTCCAACGGGCTCGGGTTGGGCAAAAATTCGCAGGAGCAGAGGAGGCCGATCGTCCTCCGGGTTGGCCAATGGAGGAGGGCCAGGCCAAAGCGGGAGGGTCAACGGTTGGGAGGGTAAAGGCATTTTCTTATTATGATTCCAAATCGTCCGAAGCCAAGGTGGGCCGGTTCCCCGCGATCGTTCGGACCCGGCGGGGGCTGAAATCTTGGATTCGGGGGGCGTTCAAGGATTCCGGACGCGTCTTGCGCAACGCCAGGAAGGCGTTGGTCACAGGTACTTTGGCGCCGTAGCGGCAGTTGGCAGCTGAGAAATCGGGAGCTTCGTCTCCGGAAATATCGATCGCCCCCTCCATGACGCGCCGGAGCTCTTCCACGGTGAAGAACTTTGTGCCGTTCTCGAATTCGACCGGTTCGGGGGTCACATCGGTGGTCAGCAGCACCATGCCATCCGGCTTAAGCACGCGGAGCATTTCTTGAACAGCCGACCGGGGTTCCGGGATATGCTCAATGATGGAGACACAAGTGATCAGGTCGAAACTGTCGTCGGGATATTGAATATCGGTCAGATCGACTTCCCGCAAATCCGCCTTGGGTGCCGCGCGGGCCACGGCCTGCTCCCACGCCGGGTAGGGGGCTTTTAGGGGGTGCGGTTTATAGAGACGCATTTTCCGGAGAAAACTGGTCCATTTGATGTAGGCGAGCTGATCGGAAATGGTCAGATGTTCCGCAATATCGTGAAGGTAAACCCCCAGGAAGGTGTTGAACGCCCCCGTTTCGAGGATGCTATAAGGGCCTGGCTCAGCCGGCAGGTATTGGGCCACTTTCCATAATTCCCAATCCCGAAGGCGGATGGGCCATCGGTAATCCTCCCCGACCCGGCTGCGGATAAAGGTGTCATAATGGGAAAGCCAGCTGTTGGCTTCGTCGTTTAAGGCGTCAGCGCGAAAGAATTCCATGGATGAAGAACGAAACGATTCAAACGCAAACAGGAGCCACTGGCAACGAAAGGAATTGCCCCCCCCTGTTTCATCAAGCCAGTCGTGTTTGTAATAAACAGGGGGGAGCATGCAGCAGGCTTGCCAGCTTGATCCACGTTAGGCAGGATCACGACGCGGTCTGACTGGATTATTTTCTACAGAAATGGAAGATGGCCCAGTTCGTGCTTAGATTGCGGCGCGCCCATAGGGACCTGCAAATGAACACCAAACGACAGTTCCACGGCCGGGAGGGGCGCAGGCCGTGCAGAAAGTGACACTCACACCTCGAAACTATGGATAAATACAAATTGGAATACATCTGGCTCGATGGATACGAGCCGGTGGCCAACCTCCGCGGCAAGACCCAGGTCAAAGAGTTCGACAGCTTCCCGGAGCTCGAACAACTTCCGCTCTGGGGCTTCGATGGAAGTTCCACCAAGCAGGCAGAGGGGCACAGCTCCGATTGCGTGCTAAAACCAGTCGCGGTTTACCCGGATTCCACCCGAAAAAACGGCGTCCTTGTCATGTGCGAAGTCATGCTGCCGGATGGCTCGCCTCACCCAACAAATGCACGGGCCACCATCATCGATGATCCCGGAGCTTGGTTCGGATTTGAACAGGAATATTTTCTGTTTAAAAACGGTCGTCCTCTCGGGTTCCCCGAAGGCGGCGGATACCCCGATCCCCAGGGCAAATATTACACGGGAGTCGGTCACAGCTGGGTCGGCGATATTGCCCGTGAGATTGTCGAGGAACATCTCGATCTCTGCCTCGACTCAGGAATCAACCACGAAGGCATCAATGCCGAGGTCGCCAAAGGCCAATGGGAATTCCAAATTTTCGGCAAAGGCTCCCGGAAAGCAGCCGATGATGTCTGGATGGCCCGCTACCTCTTGATGCGCCTCTGCGAAAATTACGGCGTGGATGTGGAATTCCATTGTAAACCGCTGCACGGCGACTGGAACGGTTCTGGAATGCACAGCAATTTCTCCACCGAATATCTGCGCGAAGTGGGGGGCAAAGAGTATTTCGAAGCCCTCATGGCCGCTTTCGAAAAATATCGGGACGAGCACATCGCCGTTTACGGTCCCGACAATCACATGCGCCTCACCGGCCTTCACGAAACCCAGTCAATCGACAAATTTAACTGGGGCATCGCGAATCGCGGTGCATCGGTCCGGGTTCCGCATTCCTTCATCAACAATGGATATCGCGGCTATCTCGAAGATCGCCGCCCGAATTCCCAAGGCGATCCTTACAAAATCGCCAGCCGGATTCTTCAGACGATCGCCGAAGTTCCCAAACCTTAACCGGCAGCAGGAGGATCGCCCTCCCTGCCGTAATTCGGTTGCCAACACCGCCTCTCTAACTCGGGGGGGCGGTGTTTTGCTTCCTAGCCACCCTCCGCCGTTTCCTCCGGGTTTTCAGAATATTGAAGTTTACCCGACTCGAAAGGGACAGTAGCAACGAACCATCTTGATTCCTGAACTCCCGACGAATTTCACTTACTGGGACTGGCTAGTCGTCGTCGTTTACATGCTCCTTACCACTTGGATCGGGCATCGAATGGCCGGCAAACAATCGACCATTCGAGATTTCTTCCTCGGCGGTCGCCGACTGCCTTGGCAAGCGGTCTGCGGCTCCATTCTTGCGACGGAAATCAGCGCACTCACTTTCATCGGCGTCCCTGGGATGATCTTTGCTGCGAACGGAAACATGACCTATTTGCAATGGGGGATCGGCTCGGTCATTGCGCGAGTGATTGTCGGCACCTGGTTTGTGCGAGCTTACTACGAGCAGGAAATCTATAGCCCTTACGATTTTATCGGCAACCGACTCGGCCCGGCTGCCAAACAGCTCACTTCGATCCTTTTTTTCGTCGGCTCTATCCTCGGACAAAGTGTTCGGTTGCTGGTGACCGCCATCATTCTCCAAGCCGTCACCCGGCTGCCGATGGCGCATTGCATTTTGGCAATCACCGTGGTGGCGATTCTTTGGACCCTGATGGGGGGGATGACCATGGTGATTTGGACAGATGTGGTGCAGTTTTGTGTCTTTATTTTTGGGGGCCTGCTGGCGTTGGTCGTGTTGTTAACCCAGATTGCCGGGGGCTGGGAAGGGTTGGTGGCGGCTGGTCAGGCAGCGGGCAAATTCAAGCTGATCGACCTGAGCACCAATCCGATGCTTGGTTACACGTTGTGGGTTGGCATTTTCGCCATGCCCTTTCAAAACCTCGCAGCATTCGGAACAGACCAACTCAATACCCAACGGATGTTTTGCTGTCGCAACGCCAAGGAGGCTGGGAAAGCGATGATCTGGAGCAGCGTCTCCCTGGTTATCACCCTGCTCATGTTCATCGTCGGGATCGGGCTCTACGCCTTTTACACCCAAAACCCACCACCCGAAGCCGAAGCAGCCCTGTTCGCTAAGGATTCCGCCTTTGTCTTTCCGACTTGGATCACGAACGAGCTGCCTCCTGGCGTGTCGGGATTGATTTTGGCCGGAGCCTTCGCCGCGGCGGTGTCGAGTCTGGATTCAATCCTAGCCGCCCTCGCTCAGACCACCCTCTCGTTGGTGCGCCCCCAAAGGCAACCCGCTCATGAACAGGGGGCGGAGGCCGAGAGCGGGAGGGAAGATCAGGCAGATCTCCGGCTCTCTCGTTGGTTGGTCTTGGGTTGGGGCGGGTTGCTCGGGGCTTTTGCCATCGGGTTGCATGCCATCCGGGGCGATGTAAATCTGGTCGATTTGGCGTTTGGCATGGTCGCTTATACCCATGGCCCCTTGCTGGCTATTCTCCTCTTCGCTCTCACGCCCGGAGCCCGCAGCAATCTTGGATTATGGGTCGGGGCGACGCTCACCTTCCTGCTCGTTCTTTGGGTAAAACCCGATATCTATAACGTGCTGATTCACTTCGACTGGATCACGAAAGAGGACAAAGCCATTTGGCAACCGCGCGTCGCCTTTGCCTGGATGTTTCCCGTCGGGGTCGCCATCACCTACGCCGGTGGTTGGATCGGGGCACGACGCCAGAGGCGGCTTAATCCAATCGGTTGACCCCGGAAAAACCGGCCCCGGTAAAATCCGGATTTCCTTGCCATTACGGAAAGGGCATCCGACTCTTCCCCACTTTTCCCATGGACGAACGCATCAATCGCATTGACCGCACCTTCCGTCGGCTTCGGGAGGCAGAGCAGAGCGGGTTCATGGCTTACCTCTGTGCAGGCGACCCCGATTTGGCCAGCTCCCGTGAATTGGCGATCGGTCTGGCGGAGATAGGGGTGGATATTTTGGAGCTGGGGGTGCCGTTCTCGGATCCACTCGCTGACGGGATTGTGAATCAAATGGCGTCGCAACGCGCCCTCGAAGCAGGAGCGACCCTTCGCGGGGTGCTCGGGGTCGTGCGGGAGATCCGCGAGCGTTGCGACACCCCGATCGTGCTCTACACGTATTTGAATCCCATCTATCAATTTGGACACAGCCGATTCTTAGAAGCCGCCCATGAGGCCGGGGTCGATGGGCTTTTGATTCTCGATCTGCCCCCGGACGAAGAGGAAGGAGGCAGCGAATGGGGCAGCGCCGGGTCGCTGCATCCCATCCGTTTGGTGGCTCCGACGACCCCCGAAGACCGGCTGGATACGGTGGTCCGCTCGGGGCGCGGCTTTGTCTATTATGTCTCGCGAGCGGGAGTGACAGGCGAGCAAGCCGCGTTGCAAACCGACATCGCGCAGCGGGTCGCCGCGATCCGGCGTCACACCACACTGCCGGTGGCGGTCGGGTTTGGGATTTCCACCCCCGACCAAAGCGCCGAAGTCGCCCGATTAGCCGACGCCGTGGTGGTCGGGAGTGCCATTGTCCGGCGGATTTCGGAACACGGTCGTTCCCCCGAGCTGGTCT
>CAZSPO010000254.1:0-5704 GCA_964608775.1 uncultured Chthoniobacterales bacterium
GCCCGACTTGCTGCGCTCCGGGTCCCCCCCCGCCTCGCGGTGCTGGCCGATGCCGGAGCAGGCCAGGCCGCTGCCGATCTTATTTGGCGTCGGGTGGTCTTGCCCAGCGGTGAACCGCTCCTCTTTCTATGCAACCCCTGGGAACGCCCCTTAGCCGGGTGCTTCGCCTTGGAAGGATGTTCTCTCACGGATTGTGACACCGCCACGGGCACCTTCACTCCCCTCCCCGATCATCCCGCCCATTTTTCTCTTCACCTGCTGCCGGGCGAACACCGGCTTCTGTTGTGCAGCCAGGAAGCCCCTTCTCCCCTCCCCAGCCCCAAGCCGGCTCGCTCAATCGAGGTGTCGCTTCAACCCGAAGCGATTCATCGCACCGAACCGAACGTGCTGGTGCTCGATTATTGCGACTGGTTCACAGAAGGCCGCGAGTTGCGCGGTGTGCCGACCATACACGCCGACAACGCCAACTGGCCTGCCCAAGGCTGGGAACAGAATCCGTGGCGGGTCTCTATCCAATTCCGCCAGAGCTTTCTTGAGAGTCCGCCCCGCGATCGGTCATGGGTGCGGGTGGAATTTCCGTTCGTCCTTGATCCCGAAGATTTCTCCCATGTGCGAGCCTCCCTGCACGTGGCGGTCGAACGGCCCGATCACTATCGGATCACGGTGAATGGCCTACCCGTCGATACCGCCGAGGGGGCGCGTTGGTTTGATGAGGAAATTCGGGCGTTTCCAGCAGGAGACGCCGTCCGACCGGGAGCGAACGTCCTCGCCATTGAAGCGGTGCCGTTTCATCCGCTGTGCGAAATCATGCCGACTTATCTGCTGGGTGATTTCGCGCTGCGACCGGCCGAACGAGGGTTCGCCGTGCACGCACCGAAGCCGCTCTCACTGGGAGATTGGAGTCGGCTTGGGATGCCGTTTTATGCACGAACAATCGAGCATCGGTTCGGCTTCCACTTGGATGCGGAAGCGGCTGCGTTGACCGTTCGCCTCCCTTTTGCGGACGCCTCGGCTTTTGAGGTGGGAGTGGACGACGGGGTGTTGGTGCCGGTTGTGTATGTTCCGCACACGGCGCATTTTCCCGGTCCATTCACAGAGGGATCTCACACCTTGCGCATTCGAGTGCATGGCAACCTGAAGAATCTGATGGGGCCCCATTTTGATGACGGGTTGCCGGGGGGCTGGACCTGGGAGCGTTCCCCAAAGAGCGCTCCAGCCGGAGAGGAATACCGATTCTACTCAACCGGCCTGTTTGCCCTGCCCCAGTTGGAAGCGGTGGGGACGGGGGCAGATTAAAACCCGGCGTTTCAGACAGCCGGGCGCAAACAGGCACTCTTTCGGACTGAGAACACTAGAGGTCCGCTTCTTTACTGGTGGATTCCCAACGGCTGATGGGCCAACCGGATTGTGTCATGTGCCAGAAATGCGCGCAGGAACCATGACTCAAATCCATTGATTGGATATGCCAGATGTTTCGAAATTGTTACAGTGAGGGGATTGCCTTCAGGCCGCAGAAAATCTCTAAGTAGCCGTGTTGGGCAGTTCCTTCGTTTCCAAAAACCAAAACCGCACTCACGCCAAACCCTCGAAAATTGAAAGACCATGAAAACATTATTTCTAGTCATAGGCCTCAGCCTCTCGTTCAGCTCGCTGACGCTGGCCCAAATCACGTTTACCTTCGACCGATCAACCGTCTCCAATTCTGGAACCACTTTAGTAGACCCGGACCCAGACCCTCTTGTCACGGGTGATGAACAGGACTACGTGATTGGAAACGGCACTTCGGCGGGTCCCTTCACCATCACACAATCCGGACTAACCTTGACGGGACAACTTTTCGGACCCACTCCGCAGATCAACGACACGGGAGTATTTATTAGAGGAGCCGAAGGTGAAAACGTTTTGTCGCTTCAATTCGACCAACCCGTGATTGTTGAATCCTTCACTATGGGTCGTTTTCAATTTTCATCTTCAGATAGAATTATAGCGAGCATCGCTGGCCCTGGTGGAGTCGGCAACACGGACATTTTCTACGCGGCATCTCCGGGGCAGGCGACCACCTATTTACTTCCTCAAACGATTACCGACGTTACATTGACTCCTGGAGTCAATGATTTCCGTCTGAATGGAAACTCTGAAAATTTCGTGGATATCTCGGCCGTGACGGTAACCGTCGTTCCCGAGCCATCATCGATCGGCCTGCTCACCTTGGCAGCCGCTTTCGCCGTAATGCGTCGTCGGCGGCAGAAATGCTGATCGATTTCCAGCTTTGAGTCTCAGGCATCCCCGCAAGCCCTCGAAATCCCAGCTTTCGAGGGCTGTGAGAACCTACTGGAGGACAATTGGTGTCCACGGTTGTTATGTTATTAGACACCCAAAGAGCGGCTGCGATAGAGTTCGCGTGTGAAGACCGTTGCCATGGCCGTTTGGTTAAGGTCCGGCATATTAAGGAATTCGTACAAACTCTGGATCGGTTCTTCCGGAGCTTCCACAAAATCGTGGTATCGCAGACGCAACAGTGCGGCATTCGGGAATTGGCTGAGAACCGCCCAGCAGGTGAGCGTCTGGTTGAGGAGCACCTTGGCCACGGAATGTGAGTTGCGGTTCGGTCTCGACCGACCGTGTTCGGCGATCATTTTTTCTTGAGACGCCATGATTTCACCAATGTCCCGCTCCATGAACACCATGCGATAAGGCAGTTCTCTCGGGAGGAACTTCACCAGCGGCACAATGACTTTGATGGCGCGCCCGCGCGCCTCCGCAAGCCATGATTGATCACGTTCACTTGCCAAGCGCTTGACCCTTTCGTGTTCATAATAGCCGCGTTGATTGGAATCATCGGGCTGGCGTTTGCCATCGGTGAAAGCCGGGATTCCGCCCGCGTCAAGCAGTTGCATGGCCAGCGAAGTTCCGGAAGCAATCTTTCAAAACGACTTTGCTCTGGCCAGTCCTCCCAAATCCGCGCAGCCAAATGTCGGGCTTTCGGCAATTTCTTTCCAATACACAGCTCGCGATCAAATTCGGTTGCGATCAGCTCTGCCGACGCGTCCTGCGCCGCAGCAGAGCTAATGCAAGTGCCATGGCGCAGAGCCCTGCGGTGCCGGGCTCAGGAATGACTTGGAGGCTCGTGACGCGGAAGCCTTTATCTGGATGGTGAACCGCGGCAGCATCACCTGCGCCAAAAATTTGTGTGCTTACCATGCCGCCGGAAGCACTGCCATAACCGACTCCTGCTAATCGGCGATTAATATTGTTCGTATGAATTCCTTCCGTCCATTCCCAAACATTCCCGCCCTGATCATAGGTGCCGTAGTAACTGGCCGAACCGGCTCCGGCACTGCCCACTGTTGTGACATTGCCGTCTTGACTGTTCCAATCAGCTCCATTGGAGAAGTTTGCGATATTCGTTCCAGGGTTGGAGATGTTTCCCGTCGCGTCGGCGGTGGCCGACGTCGGTGCAGTATTGCTCATTGTCGGGTAATTCCAATATCCACCTGATCCGCTGTTCAGCGTCGGATCGTAGTAGGCCGCCTTAAACCACTCGTCGTCACTGGCAATGGCGACTCCTCCATTGTTCCAAGTCGTCGCATCCCTGGTGATCGACGTGTTGACTGGGCTGGTGACATTTCCCAAGTTGTAAACACCCGTCTCCGTATCCCCGGTCGTCATCCAGTTCGTGAACCGGGCCGCATCCCAGAAGTTAACAAAGTTTACCGGTTTGTTACCCATATTGCTCCGGGTGGTGTAGCTATAACTGCCAGCGGTTCCACTGCGGGAAATTCCTCCACGGTCATCTGAGCCCATATCAATGTTCCATAGACCGTGAGTATCACTCGCCACCGCCGTCGCATTCAGGAAGGACGCGTACTGCGCATTTGTGACCTCAAAGGTGCTGATTCGGTAGGTATAGGAAACTCCTCCGAGACTGGTGGAGGCTTTGTCTGAATTTCCCGGATCGCCAACAATAACCGTGTCAATGGTGATGGCTGCTTGAGCCAGCGAAGTGGCCAACAGACCGAGTGCGACTAGCGGAATTGTGAATCTCATGGTTCTCAGTGATGCACCGGAGTTGCCGGACAGTGCCTTCGCGGGAGTTGGGAAGGAGACAGACTTTGATGTTCTCATTTTGCTTGTTGGGTTGTGTTATTAGTATTTTAAAATGACCTGGAATGACCTCACATGAAAGTCTTCCAATTGCTTGGGACTTCGCACGACGCCCGCAATCTGGCGCTATTTCAAAATGACCTCAATTCCCAAATGCCTCTGTGGCGAGAATGTTACAATCGAACAGAATGCTCTTTCGCCCAAGCAGGATGGCGGAAATTTTTTGTTACAGCAATTTAACAAAATTCCTGGTGCGGAGTCCTGAGCATTTAGGTTAAGAACGGGTTTTTTCGCGAAGCTTTGACCATTCAAGATTGATCCGCTGAGATGGAGATGGGATGACCTTCGGGACGACACCCTCTTCCAGCGCTGCTTCGCATTTTGTCTAATAGCAACACAAAAGCCGAGGCCACCCAGCAGGATTTCCCGTCTGGGTGACATC
Organism: uncultured Chthoniobacterales bacterium; assembly: GCA_964608775.1. GTDB lineage: Bacteria > Verrucomicrobiota > Verrucomicrobiia > Chthoniobacterales > CAZSPO01 > CAZSPO01. The sequence goes on from CAZSPO010000254.1 coordinate 4,547, forward strand.
GGCTTTGATTTTAGTGGATAGAAGAAGAAACGATAGAAGAAACGAGGAACTCAGTTAACATCAGCAAGAGCGGCTTGGGCTTTTTCCACCACGGCTTCGGGGAGTGGAATAAAGCCAAGTTCACCGGCCTGCTTTTGCGCGTCGGTGAGAACGAATGTGACGTATTCTTTCAAAGCAGCAAGTTTGGCTTTGTCCTCGTTGGTTTTGCGAAGGAGGAGCCAGGTGAATGTGGCAATGGGATAATCTTCTGCCCCGGTCGGATCGGCCGGCCACACCCGAAGGTTGGGCGGGAATACCACATTTGCCAGGGTGGCAGCTCCGCTTTCCAAGGTTGGCTTCACAAAATTTCCGCTTTTGTTTTCAAGGTTGACCATGGGCAGTTTGTTTCCTGTCGCATAACCAAACTCGACATATCCGATTCCGCCTGGGCTTTGCTTGACCAAAGCGGTCACGCCTTCGTTGCCTTTGCCGCCAACCCCCACAGGGAATGAGACGGCGGTTCCGCTGCCAACTTTTTCATTAAACTCCGGGCTGATGGCCGCAAGATGTTTGGTGAAAACAAAGGTGGTGCCGCTGCCATCGGAACGGTAGACGACGGTGATGGGGGTGTCGGGCAGCTTCACGCCTGGATTCGCTTTGACCAGCAGAGGGTCATTCCATTTGGTCACCGTGCCGAGGTAGATGCCGGTGAGCGCTTCACGAGGAAGATTGAGCTCAGCGATACCGGGCAGATTATAGGCCATCACGATCGTGCCGGCCGTTTCCGGGATCATCACCACTCCCTCTTTGATTTTGGCAATCTGCTCATCGGTCATCGCCGCATCGGAGGCTCCGAAGTCGACGGTTTTTTCGGTGAACTGTTTGATTCCAGCTCCCGAACCGATTGATTGGTAGTTTACCTGAATGTTGGGGTTCTTTTTATTCAGGTCGCCAGCCGCTCGTTGGAGGAAGGGGGCGGCAAAACTGGAGCCGGCTCCGCTAAGAATTTGAGTTTCTGCCTTTGAAACGCCTGGGGCGGTCGCAAAGCCAAGCGTGATTGCCGCAGACAAGAGAGTGGGTCTCGTCCATGCAGCGTATTTTTTCAGGGTGGTTTTTAGTAGGTTCATTTTAGTAGGTTTATTTGGGTTGGATTTCGGTTTGGATTTCGGTTTGGATTTC
>CAZSPO010000255.1:0-5686 GCA_964608775.1 uncultured Chthoniobacterales bacterium
CAGCCGTCATCCTTGCGGGGATGGCGGCTCTCCTTCCTGCGCACGCCGAACCGGCCGGAGGCGACCAACGCTCGGCGTTTGACTATGCCGACATTTTCACCCTTCCGTTCCCCCGCCCCGAGCCCGACCAACTGCTGAGCCCCGAAGGCGAACGCAAAGCGGATGCCATCGCCTGGTTTATTGCCGGCAAAATGCTCGAACAACAGGGTGAACTCGACAGTGCTCTGGAGACCTATCGCAAGAGCCTCGATCTTGATCCGGCAAACTATCCGCTGGCTGAAAAGGTCGCCTTTGAATATGTCCGACGCGATGCTTTCGCCGAAGCTTTGGGGCTTCTGAAAGATTGCGCTGTCGCTGCCCCACAAGATGCCCGCCCCAGGGTCACCCTCGCCTTTCTTTACAGTCGCTATCTGGAAAAAGTAGATCTGGCAGAGAAATATGCGGCTGAAGCTCTGGCCATTGATCCCGATGACATCGCTATTTACCAGCGGCTTTATGAAATTTACCAAGCCCAAGGGGAGCGCGAAGCGGCTGAGAAAGTGCGTGCTAAAGCCCTCGCATCGAAATCAAAAGAGGCGCAATACTGGCTAAATCTCGGCGTTTGGCTCAGCGAAATCGAAATCCCTCTCCACGATTCAAACCCAGATCCCCAAGCGGTTTCAACCCTTTCAAAGGTCTTCGAAAAAGCCGTTAAACTGGCACCGAAAGACCCCGTCATTCTCACGGCCGCCGGAGATTTCTACGCCCGCATCGGAGACTTGACCCGCTCAGAAAGCCAGTTCACCGCAGCAATTGAGCAGGACGCCAATTTGCTGCCCACCCGAGAAAAGCTCACGCAACTCTACCTACGCACAGACCGCCCCGACGACGCCATCGCTCAACTGGAGGAAATCATTCGCATCAACCCGCTGGCTCAAGGGTCCTATGGGCTTCTGGGTGAACTCTACGAGGAACAAGGCAATCCCCGACGCGCAGCGGTCGCCTACGAGCAAAGTCTCCTGCTGAATCCCGGCCAGGAAGAGGCTTACGATCGCCTCGCGGAAATCTATCTCGGCCCTTCTCCCGAGAATGAAAACAAGCCTCTCGACGCCGCCAAAGCCATCGAAATTCTCCGAGAAGGGGGCAACCGCTTTCCTAACTCCATTAAAATGCAGGTCATGCTCGGAATCTCCCTCTTGGCCGATCAATCTTACGAAGAAGCCCTTGCCGTGTTTGAAAATGCTGACGGGCTCTTCGAGCGCGAGCCCGGCGTTTCGCAAACCCCGCACTTTTACTTCCAATATGGGATCGCAGCAGAACGTTCCAAAGATTTCGACCGGGCTTCCATCATGTTTGAGAAAGCGATCGAAATGGATCCCAGCTTCCATGAAGCCCTCAACTATCTCGGTTATATGTGGATCGACCGAAATGAACGCCTCGATGACGCCGGCGAAATGATCCGGCGCGCCCTCAGTATCGAGCCGGATAATGCCGCTTACCTCGATAGCCTCGGTTGGTATCATTACCGAAAAGCCGAGTTTGATCAGGCCCTGGAATTCTTGCTGAAAGCCCATCAGATCGACGGCACCAATGACCCCGAGATCTGTGATCACGTCGGCGATGCTTACAATCAGCTCGGTGAACATGGCAAAGCCATCGAATTTTGGCAAAAAGCCCTCGCGAATGAACTCGCCAAAGACCGGGTCGATGTCGCGGAAATCGAAGCGAAAATCGAGGCCACCAAGAAAACTTTGACCCGGCTCGACGATAAGAAAACAACCCCGTCTCCTGTCGAACAGCCCTCCGTCAACGACCAATAATTTCCGCCCAAAGATCCCTCCCAAAGATCCCGCCAAAAGGGGCTTGGCAACGGGGCGATTTTCCTTGCGGCTCCAGCGGCACCTCCCACGCTTTCCCCTATGGTCGCCCCCTCCCTTCCCTGTGACTGGCAAACTGTGCGAAACTGGGAACTCCCCGAATCTATCGCGGGTCTGGCTTGGACTTGTAATCCCACCCACCTGATCGCCGCTGATCTTGACGGTCGGGTAAGCGCTTTCTCTCTCGCTGAAAACCAACCCATCCGCGAATGGCTGGCGCATCCGGGTGGGCTCTGCGGTTTTGCGGGGGACCCCACCGCCCACGGTTTCGCTACAGGCGGCGATGACGGTTCAGCTGCCCTCTGGCATCCCGATGCGGCTTCCCCCCTCCACCGCTTATCCATCGGGCGGGGCTGGGTCGAAGTGCTTGCCTTTTCGCACGACGGCAAATCGCTGGCCGCTGCCGCTGGAAAAAGCGTGGCCGTCTTTGACACCGCCTCGGGCGAGGAACGTTTCCGCTTTGATCAGCATCCCAGCTCCGTAACCGCCATCAGTTGGCGACCGGATTCCAAAGGATTTGCGACCGCCAGTTATGGGGCTATCCGCTTGTTTAAACTGGAAAAGGCTGGGGCCACCATTGAATTGCCCTGGCGCGGCTCCCTGATTTCCACCGCTTGGAGTCCCTCCGCCCGATTCGTGGCAGCCGGTTCCCAGGAAGCGAGCATTCGATTCTGGCGACTGCCTCATCGGCCCGGACAAGAGATGCAAATGACCGGGTTTGACTCAAAAGTCGCCTCCCTTTCCTGGAGTCCCGATGGGCGCTACTTGGCGAGTGACGGCGGACAAAACGCCACGATTTGGGACGTCTCCGGCAAGGGCCCGGTCGGGACCGAGCCTGCCTGCTTGGAGGCGCATGACGCCCGGATTTGTGAGGTGCGATTCCATCCTACGCATCCAATCCTGGCCACCGCCAGCGTGGACGGACAGCTCTTGGTTTGGAACTTTCCCACCAGTGAGACCATCCTGTTCGAAGAAACGCTGGGGGCCTCGATCACGACATTCGCCTGGCATCCTTCACCCCAACCGTTGCTCCTGGCAGTCGGGGCGCGCAACGGTCGGATCGCCGTGGCTGCCACCGATCGCCCCACCCTTGTGTCATAAAAGCGGACCGTCGTTGCGCCGCAGATCCCTGTGGAAAGCGCGGTCTACGAGTGTCATCCGCCTGAAAGAGGGCCTATTATAGGCTCGGATAGTGAAGGGATGCTGGGGGAAGTTTGAGGCTGGTGCGGGTTCAACCATCTAACATTCCAGGCGTTCCTGAATCGTAGGCAATCTGCTTGGTAGCCGACATGAGCGGGGCGCATGAAAGGGGACCCTGCGGGAGAGTCTCTCCCTGCCGGTTGGGTCCAAATTTCGAGCGAAATGGTCTGGCACCCGGCGATTTGTCGATTAATCGACTCTCGGGGGCTAAAAGCGGAATCCCAGGAGGATAATCCCGTCCGCTTTCCCCTGCGGCGTCGGCGGATTCCGAGAAACCATCTTCGTGCCATCGCCAAATTCTTTTGGAGCCACCGGATTGATCATTTGCAGCGGCTGCCCGGTGCGAACCGCCATGGCGACCACCCCGTCAATCGCCTCCTGGGGTTTGGGAGCCTGCTGAATGGTCTCTTGACCATCCGGTGCGATGGGCAAGGAGAGCCGGTTTCCTTGACGGACGGTAAATTCCTGCGCGGGAGCCATGGCCATGGTGCCGAACAGGAGGGCGACAAAAAGAAGGAGCGTTTTCATTGGTGGATAGGTGCGGGATCATCCCCGCGTGATGACGATTTTTACAGTCAGGCCGACGAAATGACAAGGCACTTCCCATTATGAAGACCAGCAAGAGGGAGTCGACGCAAGGATTACCAGCGCGTGTATTTTAACATTTCTCCAAGTCCGTGAATGGTTTCACCTGGTTTTGGTCAAATTAAGAGGCTTACTTCATAATTCATGCGCTGGCACCTTCCGCCATTTACGAAAATCTGGTGTGATAACCCTCTTTTCTCCTTGTATCTGCTCCCCGCTTTCGCAGGGTGCCTGATCCATGATGACCCGCAATACCTGCTGCCAATGGATTACCGGTATCGGGATGCTTGATCTCTCGATGCGGGGGGGGATCATGGGAATCTTAAATCTCACGCCCGATTCTTTTCATGATGGTGGCCGTTATGCCGACACGGAAGCCGCCGTTGCCCACGGTCTGTCCATGGTCGCAGCCGGAGCCAGTCTGCTGGACCTGGGAGGAGAATCGACCCGGCCCGGGGCGGAGCCGGTTGCGGCTCGAGAAGAAATCGACCGGGTTCTGCCCGTCTTGCGTCGGTTGCGGACGGCCACGGGGGTGCCGCTTTCCATTGACACCATGAAAGCCGAGGTCGCGCGTGCCGCCCTGGATGCGGGGGCCAGCATCGTCAATGATGTGTCCGGGCTGCGGGCCGATCCCGAGATGGCCGGGGTGGTGGCCGGTTCCGATGCCGGCCTTGTGCTGATGCATATGCAAGGGAACCCGCAGATGATGCAACGGGCTCCGCATTACGAAAATGTAGGGGAAGAGGTGGCCACTTTTTTGGAGGAACGGCTTGCGGCGTGCGAGTCACTCGGCATGGATCGCAGGAGGGTCGTGCTGGATCCTGGCATTGGATTTGGCAAAACCAGGGCGCACAACCTTGTACTCTTGCGAAACATGGATCGGTTCACGCAGATGGGACGTCCGATTCTCGTCGGCGTGTCGCGTAAATCGTTCTTGGGAGGCAACGGGCCCGGAGACCGGCTTTGGCCAACGGTGGCGCTCACAGCGCTACTCCGCCGCCGGGGGGCGCGTCTGTTTCGTGTGCATGACGTCCGTGAAAATCATGAGGCGCTGCGAATGACGGAAGCGCTGCTCGATCCAGCCTGGGAGGCGGCGGCATGAACCGGGGGTGGGAATTAATCGCCGAGCATTGGACGGATGCCTTGGAGATTGGGGTTCTCTCGATCATTATTTATGGGGCTTCCCTCTACCTTCGCGGGAGTCGTGGCACGCGTATTTTTATGACGGCAGGGGTGGTATTGCTGGCGCTGCAACTTATTTCCCAGTTGCTCGATTTGCGGGTGATCCAGGTGCTTCTGGGGAGTGCCACGCTATTTGTTGCCATGGCGTTGGTCGTGATTTTCCAGCCGGAATTGCGGCGGGTGGTGGCGGATATGGCGACCCACCAATTTTTCGCTTCGAAGACCCGGAAAATCGAGATCATCGATGATATCGCTGAGACCGTGGTCGAGTTGGCGAATCGCCGAATTGGGGCCTTGTTGGCGATTGAGAACGATTCCCCCCTCCGGATATTTGCCGACACCGGAGTGGCCGTGGACGCGATTTTCAGCAAGGAATTACTGCTCACGATTTTTTTCCCGCGCACCACGTTGCACGACGGCGGGGTGATCATCCGGGATGACCGGGTGGTGGCGGCGGCTTGTATTTTTCCGGTAAGCCAGCAGGAGACCCTCGATCGCAGCCTGGGGCTCCGCCATCGCGCCGCACTTGGGTTGACGGAGGAGACCGATGCCATCGTGCTGGTGGTCTCCGAAGAGACTGGGGCCATCTCGCTTAGCCATCACAACACCCTCGAACGCAACCTGAAAGGCGAAGCCCTTCGCAAACGGCTCGCCGCCCTCCTACTCGACGAACATGCTCAAGAAACTGATCCTGACTGATTGGCGGGCCAAACTGGGGAGCATTGCCGTGGCTTATGCTATCTGGTATGTCATCCGCGCCCATGTGGAACCGCAGTTGGAATGGCGCCCCTATATTCCCCCCGCCACCTCTCAACCCGAGGCTGCCCGTGTCGAATAACCCGCTCACCTTTGGCACCGACGGG
>CAZSPO010000256.1:0-5670 GCA_964608775.1 uncultured Chthoniobacterales bacterium
CATGGTTTTCGGGGTGGGGCCGGCCGGCACGGGCAAGACCTACCTCGCCGTCGCCAGCGGCATCGCGGCGTTGAAAGCCGAACGCGTCAGCCGCCTTGTCCTCACGCGACCCGCCGTCGAAGCCGGCGAAGCCCTCGGTTTTTTACCCGGCGATTTACAGGAAAAAATCTATCCCTACCTCCGACCGCTCTACGACGCCCTCCAGGACATGCTCGAACCTGAAGAAACGCAACGCTGGATCGAACGCGGCATCGTCGAAGTCGCCCCCCTCGCTTACATGCGCGGTCGAACCCTTAACAAAGCCTTCGTCATCCTCGACGAAGCCCAAAATACCACCGGCGAACAAATGTTCATGTTTCTGACCCGCCTCGGTTTGGAATCCCAGTGCGTTGTCACGGGTGACCCCACCCAAATTGACCTGCCGCCCAACCGAAAGTCGGGGCTGATCGAAGCCATGGCCGCCCTTCGCGAGGTGGATGGCATTGCCTTTGCCCATTTCCACGACACCGATGTCGTCCGCCACCCGCTCGTTCAATCCATCATCCGCGCTTACCGCCTCCACCGAGATGGCACGGTTGCTTGAGTCGCCCCCATGTTTCATCCACCCCAGCCTGTTTTGATGAACCATTCCGCTCGGCTGAATCCGTCCCGCCCCCACGCCTTTGATGACATGAAAACCGCCGCCCGCCCGACGCTTTCGGCTGGTCTTTCCTGCCAATTTCCAGCAGGGATTCCGAACGCGACGCGGTCCCATGCTGTCCACCTCTTATAAGGGTCCTATGTTCTCCTCTCAGAAACGTCAAAAATTGGTCAAACAAGGGTTCTCCTGCGGGAAAACCCGGCGGAAATCGACAAACGCCGAGTTTTGGCGATCGCTCGAAGAAAATGCACAGGGGCGCTGGGCTGTGTGCGGACTCTTTGTCCTGGCGTTAGCGTTGCTGCTCATCAGTGGCCACCCGGCAGAACCGGCCAAGCGTTTTTTTGTCGGTTTTTTGGTTTTTTGCACCGCGCTCACCCAACTCTGGATCAATCATCCGGATCTCTTCCGACGAAACTCACGGCTCGCCTTGGTTTTCAGCGTCTGCCTGATTCATTTGCTGCTTATCAAGATCGTGCAGATGCTTGTCGGCGACGGGGTGTTACAGGCGGACTACGCTTTGTTCATCATTCCGTTTGCATTTGGCCCCCTCGTTTTGTCGGTCTTGCTCGGGAAAAATTTGGGGATATTCGCGGCCATCTTTCTGAGTTTGTGGGGGGCGATCTTGCAACAGGGCGGGCACACCTATCTGGTCAGCAGCCTGATCACGGGATTTATCGCGGTCTATGTGACCCTGCAGGTCCGCCGCCGAAGTCGATTAATTCGAGCGGGGATTTACGTCGGTTTGGCCAGCCTGCTCATGGGTTTGGCCTTTGGCAATATCGGGATCATGTGGGAAAGCATCGGCAAAACCGATTGGCGAATGGTCAGCATCCAAAGCGCCCTAGCCGTTTTCACCGGCTTCCTGACCGCCGTCCTGGTGAGCGGGTTGCTTCCCGTGCTCGAACATCTCTTCCGGATCACGACCGATATTTCCTGGCTCGAAATGGCCGACCTCAACCATCCGTTGCTCAAGCGGATGACCATCGAAGCTCCCGGCACCTATCACCACAGCCTCGTCGTCGCGAACCTCGCGGAAGCCGCCGCCGAATCGGTCGGTGCCAACGCCAGCATGTGCCGGGTCGCCTCTTACTTCCACGACATCGGCAAATTGGTAAAGCCCGAGTATTTCACGGAAAATATGCGCTCCGACCGCAATCCACACGACGAACTCTCGCCGACGATGAGCGCATTAATCATCATCGCGCATGTCAAAGAGGGGGTGGATCTGGCGCTTCGTTACAAGCTCAACCAGCAGATGATCGATATTATCCAGCAACACCACGGCACGTCGCTGGTCTATTATTTTTACAAACGGGCCAAGCAACAAGAGGAAGACGCCCGGACCGGGGGCAAAATCATGAATATCCGCGACGAAGATATTCCGGAAGTGCGCGAAGAAAGCTTCCGCTATAGCGGACCTCGCCCGCAATTCCGCGAGTCGGGCATCATCAGCCTCGCCGACATGGTCGAGAGCGCCTCCCGCAGCTTGGTCAAGCCAACCCCGCAAAAAATCGAACAATTCGTAAACGACCTGATCGAAAGCCGCATCGCCGATCATCAGTTAGATGATTGCGATCTCACCCTGAAAGAAATTCGCACGATCAAGGAGAGTTTCATTTTCACGCTCAAAAACATGCTGCACAGCCGGATTTCCTATCCGGATGATGATCGAAAGAAATCGCACTCACGCTCCGCCGGCTCCCCAGCCAAATCAGCAGCGGGCGGAGCGGCTTCCGCCGCCTGACGCACCGGCAGGCTGTGGCATGAATCGGCCCGCTCTGTTTCCTGTCATTCTCCATCGGCAACGCCGCGTGCCCATTGACCGCGCCCAATTCCGGCGTTGGTGTCGGGAAGCTTTTTCTCAATGTCTTCGCGAGGAAAGATGGCCGCCTGATTTCGCCGCCCAAGCATCGGTGATCATCGTCAGCGACCGAGTCATTACCCAATTGCACACGGATTTTCTCGGGGAGCCCACTGCGACGGATGTGATCACTTTCGACCACGGCGAAATCGTTCTGAGCGCCGAGACGGCCGCCCGGGAAGCAGCCGCGCGAGGACTGCCAGTTGAAGAAGAACTCTTGCGCTATGCCGTCCACGGGCTTCTCCATCTGGCGGGATACGATGACCACGAACCGCCCGCGCGACGTCGGATGCACCGACGTCAGGAAGCGGTGGTTCGGGCCGTGACCCGATCCTGACGAGACCGGCTTTCATCGGATCAAAGCCTCATCTCTCACCCATTGTTTAAAAAGAGACGACCAATTGCCACGCCCCACCTCAGTCGGCAAAGTGCAGCATGCGCACGGGGTCTTTATCACTCTTCCTCTTCCTCGTCGGCTGCGCCACAGGCGGCTGGCAAATCCCGGCGGACTTCGAGACCCGGCCAGCCACCCCGACCATCGACCCGGTCCTCCAAGTCATCGTCGCCTATGGCAGGGAAACGGCCACCCACACCGCTCTCCGCCTCGTGGAAGTCGATGGCTCGGTGACCTTCTGGGACCCAGGTGGCGAATATCCCGACCTGCCCGACCGCACTTACAATCGGCGGCGCGACGTCATTCGCGATCGCCCCGAGACGCTCGAACGCTATTGGGATTATCGTCTCCAACTCGGCGAAAACCGAATGCTAGTCTTTGAATGGCAACTGCCCCACTCAGAAATTGCCCATCTCGCCTCCCTGCTGCGGCAACCAAGTTCGGACTTTGATCCGGAAACGCAATCCGGCTTCTGCGCCCGGGCCGCCGCAGACTTCCTCACGCTCGCATTCAACGATAACGCCGAACCGGTGCCCTCCACCTTCTCCCCGGACACCCTCGCCCGTCATCTCTGGACCCGACAACCTTCCCGCGTCCTGCTTTTCAAACGAGGCACCCCACCAACCGCAGCCGCTCCCGGCAAGGAAAAGTAAGGGGTCAAACGTAGAATTTAAATATCCCCCACTGTTTCATAAAACCAGTCGTGTTTGCTTGATCTTTTTGCGCAGGGCTTTGTCGTTCAGGCGGTTACGTATCACAACGGATACGCCCCCGCCTTCACTTCGCGCCCTGCCCAAAAATCTGCGGCGCAACCACTTCCTGCTTTTATGAAACAGTGGGGTATCCTTTGCCACTCTCGAAACCGATTGAAGAACAATGTTCATAATCTATGTTCAAACCCTTATGCCCCTCGCCCGGAATGCCGGCGTTGCTACGTTGCGCACTTGCACGGTGCGTCGGGCTCCGGCAGGTTTCTTCCATGCGCGAATATCATCGATTGCTGCGGCTCGTGCTCGACGAAGGGCGGTTCCAAGCGGACCGGACCGGGGTCGGTTGTTACTCGGTCTTCGGAGCCCAGGCCCGGTTTGATCTCCGGTCCGGTTTTCCCCTGCTCACCACGAAAAAATTGCACACCCGCTCGATCATCCACGAATTACTCTGGTTTCTCCGCGGGGAAACCAATGTCCGATCGCTCCAAGCCGCCGGTGTCAGCATTTGGGACGAGTGGGCGGATGCCGACGGCAATCTCGGTCGTGTTTATGGGGCACAATGGCGAGATTGGCAGGGTGCGGACGGACGTTCCATCGATCAAATTGCCGCCGTGGTCAACGCCATCCGCACCAACCCGGCTTCGCGCCGTCATCTCGTGACCGCTTGGAACCCCGCTGAGATTGATGCGATGCGGCTGCCACCTTGCCATGTCTTGTTCCAATTCTTCGTGATCGACGGCGAACTAAGCTGCCAACTTTACCAACGAAGCGCCGATCTCTTTCTCGGTGTCCCATTCAACATCGCCTCTTACGCCTTACTCACCTGCTTGGTGGCCCAAGTCTGTGGATTGCGCCCCGCCGAATTTATCCACACCTTCGGCGATCTCCACCTCTACCAAAATCACCTCGACCAAGCTCGCGAACAACTCACCCGCGAACCCCGTCCCCTGCCCCGACTCGAACTCCCCCCCGACCGTCTGCGTCTCGAGGATTTCCAGTTCGAAGATATTGTCTTCACCGGTTATGATCCGCATCCCGCCATCAAAGCCCCAGTGGCCGTATGAATGGCCGTATAAATGTCAGCACGCCCCGTTGGATGATCGCCATCGCCGCCATGGCAGAAAACCGGGTGATCGGCCACAACGGCGGGATTCCTTGGCTGATTCCAGAGGATTTCCAATTCTTCAAACAGACCACCATGGGCGGCGTGCTGGTGATGGGGCGGCGCACTTTTGAATCCATCGGTCGCCCGTTGCCAGGTCGGCGCACCATCGTGATTTCCACCTCCGGCCGGACGTTTCCTGGGGTGGAAAGCCTCTCCGACCTGAGCCAACTCCGCCCTGAATCGGCGACACAACCGGTCTTTCTTTGCGGCGGTGAAGCGCTCTACCGTGCCGGGCTTCCTTTCTGCCGCGAACTCCTCATCAGCCATGTGCGGGGCGCGTTCGATGGCGATACCTTTTTCCCCCCCTTCGAAACCGAGTTTGTCGCCCAGGAAATCGTGCTCGAACGACCTGAATTTCGCGTGGTCCGTTACCAACCCCGCGCATGAAGCTCACCCCGCCTCAGGGCGTTCCGCCAGAATCGTGAGCACCTTCGGCCAAACCTCGAAACGCACCGGCGCTTTTCGCAAAGCACCGGCGTTTCCCCCGCCGACTCCCCGTCTATGACCAGCCGCTACAAGGGCTCACACTCGACCTCCACTCGACGCCCCCAAAAACGGTAAATGCCCGGATGCTCTACCGGCTCGCCCATGCCCCCCTTCAAAAGCTCAAGCAACATGCTGCCCGCTTCCCCCACCGTTCCAACACCAGTGGTGGGCTCGTTAACATTAAAACGTCCCTCCGTGAAATCCAGCATCCCCCCGCCCTCGCAGCTTCCGGATCGAGCGCAATTGACTGGCGTTGGGACAAACCGTGGACCGCATCCCTCGCACTTCGTCCAGGTGAACAGCCAATGCGATCTCCGGTTCCAAATGTTGCAAATAAGCCAACAACACCGTCACCGACCGTCCCTGACCCAGCGCACAATGCACCAGCCCCCCCCGCCCCGCCTCCCGCTGGCG
>CAZSPO010000257.1:0-5630 GCA_964608775.1 uncultured Chthoniobacterales bacterium
CTCCGTCCGTGGGTGACAAAATGTACATGGGCATGGGGTTAGGAAGACTTTTGGAATCTCCACAGGGGTATTCAAAAGTATTGGGATTCGTCAGCTTCGGAGTCCAATTCGAAGTGAAAGCGATTAAAAATAATTGGATGCAAGTCGAAGCGATTCCGGGGGATCCTAAAACGCTTAGCTGGATTCATAAAAACTCACTTATCGACGAAGAAACCATGACCGTCTTCTTGGATGGAATGGGAATGACCCCTGAAGAATTCAATGAGCAATTTACCCGCTCCCAAATGGAAGCTGGTGCCAAAGGCTTTTCGGAAGGAAGCGCCTTAGCGTTTGCTTCGAAAGGGTTTTCGGAAGGAAGCGCCTTAGCGTTTGCTTCGAAAGGGTTTTCAGAAAGAAGCGCCTTAGCGTTTGCCTCGAAAGGGTTTTCGGAACGCAGTGGATTAGCCTTCGCTTCCAAAGGGTTTAGTGAGCGCAGTGGATTAGCGTATGCTTCCAAAGGCTTTTCGGAAGGGGATGAAAACTCCGGAGAAAAAGAAGCCGTCAAACAAAATCCCAAAGACTTAGTGGAAGCGATCACCAATTCTGAGCATTTGTCTTTCACCAATCCAACCGAAGAACTTCGCAAATTCCGGGCTGATGGCGACTTGGGCGAATATAAGTGGGAAAAGTAAATTAATTGGATTCATCCAGGCCCATCATGTGCTGTAATCGCTCATATTTGGCCTGGTTGAACTGATGAAAGATGATTTCCTTAAATCGAAACGCAATATTAAACTTCCCCTGATACTCTTCCGAAGTAGAGCACCGCAAAGTTTCAGCAGAAACCCGGCATCGGGAAACTAAGCCTGGTAAAGGAATTTCCATAGAAATAATGGTTTGCAAGCCAAGTGGTAGTTCATGATCGGTCATAATTAACACCCCGCCTGACCCCATTTCCGAGCCATCTTCCATCAACAACCCGCCACTGGAGATGTTCATTGTAACGCCGCTGATCGCTTTATCTTTGAGCTCGGGAGCTTGACTGGGGTCTTCCAATTCGATGGTGGCGGGAATTTTAATCACAATCCGCTCACTCTGACGGCGACTCAGGCGAAATTGGCCGGCGACCCCTTGGCTCGGCTCCTCCGCCAGCGGATCGCCTTTCATCATAGCGGCCTCAGCTATGTCGTGCGGGCCGGGTTAATTGAGCCGCTGGCCAAAGCCGGTCAACTCCGCGCTGTGGCCGCCACGATGGGGTTGGCTGCGGGGGTGAATTTCTCTATGCGCTCAGTGGTGGTGACCGAAACGCGCTACCAAATCGGCAACCGCGAATGCGAGGTCACTCCCGATCAGCTCTTGCAAATGTTTGGTCGCGCGGGTCGCCGCGGGCTCGATGAGCGGGGATACATTCTCCTCGTTCCCGGTCGTCCCCGGTTGGATGAAGCTCGCCCCGCCCCCATCCGCCGGGGGGGCCCGCTCGATTGGCCCGCTTTCCTTGACGTCATGTTGGTCGCCTCGGAGCGGGGGGAACCACCGTTTCTGGCTGCTTCAAGACTGCATGCCCGGCTTTTCCGCGAATCGACGGCCGACCTCGGCTTACCTGCCCCCGACGCGGTCGCCCGCCCTTGCGGCCTCTGGATTCCCACGGAACGCTCGGCATTCACCCGTCGTGCCGCTCCAGAAATGCAGGGAAGCACCGGCGAATGGGAGCCGTTGCCTAAAGTCGGCCCGGTCGGGATGGGCGAGGCGTGGGTGCAAAAGAAAGGAGGTTGGCAGCCGTTCCTCCATGATGCCGCCCGCGTGCCCCTCCCGCAGGGGGCGACCCTTGGGCGTCTCCGAGAGGGGCGCCGTTGGTGGTATGCCCCCCGTTGGATGGTCGCTCAGCATCAACCCGAACACGGTTGGCGCGCCGTAAAACCGCTTCGCCGCCTCGCTGCGGCAGTCGGCCCGGAGATGGCCCGCGCCGTTCGAAACGCCTTCACCCCGGAAAAGCTGACCGCTTTGGCCGAGATCCTCTTGGGCCCCTGGCCGACAGGAGCCCTTGCGACCCCTCACCTTCGCGAACCCCGGCTCACATTGATGCTCGATCTCCGCGCATGTTCGGTCCCGGCCCATCGAGATCGCCGCGGTCGCCCGCTTTTCGAACCGTCAACCCGCGTTCAGACACCCCCCTGCTGCGAAAGCTGCCCCGAACAGGTCGAATGTCGCGCTCGCCCCACCCGCCCAGTGCCCGGTCACCAATGGCGTTTGCTCGGCTTGATCGCGCCTGACGGCACTCCCACGGCTCGCGGTCGGATCTTCCGCTTGTTCCATGGGGGGGAAGGTCTTGCTGTCGCCGCCGGTTTGGAAGCGGACGGTTATGATCCCGCCCTCCTGCTCTTCGAACTCGCCGAGCTCCGTGCCGGTCGTCGTTTTGCCCTCACCGAGCACGCTGGCGAAAGTCGTCTGGCCGCCCTCTGTCGGGCCACCTATGCGCACGTCGATATTCCAGGGTATCTTGAGGGCGGTCTTCCCCCTGATTACGGTCCGGGAGCCGGTCACGTCGTCCGTCTTCTCCACCACGAACCGCATCGCCTCCATGCCTTGGCCGTGGATGGCCTGCTCCGGGGCGACCTCGAACGTGCCCAGACAGAATGGCGCAGTCTGCTTCGGCAAATTGCTGCCGCCCCCCAAGATCCATCGCCCCGTTGGGGCGCCCTTCAGGCCGAGGTCCGCGCCTTCACCGCTGCTTGGCCGACCGATACGCTTCCAGAGTTGCCCGCTCTCACCGCGGAGCAACGCCGCACCCTTCGGGTTGATTTCCCGCGTGCAAACGCCCGCCGTTTCCCCGCAGACTTCCCTTTGTGGAAACCCGGACGTTTGCCCAGTTGAAAGGCCTCCCAGCCGACACCTCGCTCCGCGCCTCTGTGGATGCCCAGTTTATTCAGCTCCTGGAAAAAATCGGGCGCGATCAACGCCCCTATTACGAAGCGGCATTCGCTGACGCCACGGCGGCTATTACCTTCCGAATATGGTCGGACGCCCCCGAACTGCCCCTCGTGCGGGAGACTGAGCCCGGCGAATGCGTCCGGCTTGAAGCGGAATTTCACCTCCACCCCACCTATGGCCTCGCCGCCCGCAGTTGGCGCTTGCGACCGCTTACGCCCGACGAACGCCTCCTGCTCCTGGCCGGTCCCTCTCACGAGCAACAAGCGGCGGATTACGCCGCCATTGCCCACTTTATCGACTCATTTCAGGAATGCCGATTGCGGGCACTTTGCCACGGTTTCCTCAGGGATTTCGGCGACCGGTTTCGTCGGACCGGAGCCGCCCGCCAATTTCATCATGCGCGTCGGGGCGGGCTCGTTGAACATGTAGCCCAGATGATGCGCGATGCTGACGCCCTCTGCACCGTCCGCCCGCAACTGAATCGCGACCTGTTGCTTGCGGGCATCCTCTTCCACGATGCGGGGAAGCTCTGGGAAAATGCTTATGAAGAAACCGGTTTCACCATGCCTTTCCAGGAAACCGCCGAGCTCCTCGGGCATATCGCGATGGGAGCGGAATTAGTCGGGATTCTCTGGCGACAACTTGAATCCCCCGAATGGAGCGCCCTACAACCAGCCTCCGAGCGGGTCCGGCGTCATCTTCAGCATTTGATTCTCTCGCACCACGGCGAGCTGGCGTTTGGCAGCCCGGTGGTTCCGAAGACCCCCGAGGCGATTGCCCTCCATTACCTCGATAATTTGGATGCCAAACTGGAAATGTTCACGATGGGATACGCCACAGCGCCGCTGCTCGCCCCGCATGTGCAGGAACGGGTTCGGCCCCTTACCGGTCATCTCGTGACCCCTCTGCCGCATCCCGTGGTTGACGAGTGAGCCGACCCGCCTCTCCAACCATCGTTTGATCGAAACGACTTGCCTCGCGCCTGGCTTCCGCCACGTTGAGAGTGTTTTGTTTTAATTTGTCTCCTGTATGAAGCATCCGCGTTCCATTTTTTTTCTCTTGGTGATCGCTCTCCTCGGAGGGGGCGGCTGGTGGCTCTGGACGCAGCGTGAGACCGCTCTAGCCGAAGAGCCCGACATTCCCTCCCACCAACTCACCTCGGCTTCCCGTCGGAATATCGAAAGCAAACTGACCGTTTATGGCGATGTCTCCCCGGCGGTTCAGGTCGAGGTCAAACCGGAAGTCGGAGGCAAAGTGAAAAAAATTCACGCAGCTCCTGGGGACAAGATTCAGGCGGGCGATCTCCTCCTTGAAATCGACGATTCCGAGCTGCAAAACGAAAAGGCGGCTGCTCTCACCGAGGTCGAGGGCGCAAAACTTTCCGCAGCGAAAACCCGGCGTAACTTCGAACGTTCGGCTGCGCTCTTCGAAGAAAAGCTGATCAGCCGGGAGATCTACGAAAATCTCGATGCCGATCTCAAGCTGGCGGAAAACAATCTCGACCGGGCAACCCGCCGACTCGAAATCGTGGAAGAACGGCTTCGGAAGACCCGGATACACGCCCCGATCGACGGCACGTTGCTCACGCTTTACGTGCAAGAAGGCCAGGTCGTCAGCGCCGCTGCCAGCGTGAATTCCGGCACGTCTCTCATGTTGGTGGCGAATTTGGATCGGCTCCTGGTCGATTCCCACGTCAACCAAGTCGATGTCGCCCGGATTCAACGGGGCAAATCCGTTTACCTCGCGAATGACGCCATCCCCGGCGAGCGGATGCCCGCTCGGATCGCGTTTATCGCCCCGGTCGCTTCCACGAAGAATAACGTGAAAGGGTTTGCCATCGAGGTCGCGATCGAACGGGTGCATCCGATGATTCGTCCCGGCATGACGGTCAGCATCCATGTCCCGCTCGGCACCGCCAGCGACGCCGTCACGGTCCCTGTCGGGGCAGTCTTTGACGACGAAGAGGCGGGCAGCGTGGTCTGGGTCGTCAACGAAGCGCGTCGAGCGGAGAAGCGCCGGGTCGATGTGGGGCTGAGCGATCTGTTTTTCGCGGAGATCAAGGATGGTTTGCAACCCGGAGAGACGATCCTGCTGGTCCGCCCCAGCGATGTCCCGGCTCTCGCCAAGAAATCCTAACCATGGCGTTGATTGAGCTGCGCTCGCTCTGCAAACGCTATTGTGTGGGGGGCCAAGAAATTATGGCGCTCGACCACATTGACCTGGATGTGGATGCCGGAGAGTTCAGCTCGATCATCGGCCCGAGCGGCAGCGGTAAGAGCACCCTCATGCATCTGCTTGGCTGCCTCGACACCCCGACCTCCGGCTCCATCAAAATCGATGGGACGGAATTGGCCGACGCTTCTGATGACCAGCTTTCGGCGATGCGAAACCGGAAAATCGGGTTTGTCTTTCAATCGTTCAACTTGCTTCCCCGACTGAATGTCCTGCAAAACGTCGAGCTGCCGATGGTCTACGCGGGTTGGAGCAAGAAGGAACGTCGCGCCCGCGCCGAAGCGGCCGTTACCCGGGTGGGGCTTGAACAGCGGATGGCCAACCGCCCCATGCAACTCTCCGGGGGGCAATGCCAACGGGTCGCCATCGCCCGCGCGATTGTGAATGATCCCCGAATCATTTTTGCCGACGAACCGACCGGGAATCTCGATTCGCAGACCGGCGCCTCGATTCTCGAGTTGTTCCATGATCTCAGCCGCCAGGGGCGGACA
>CAZSPO010000258.1:0-5575 GCA_964608775.1 uncultured Chthoniobacterales bacterium
CCTCGAAACTCCTCAAGGTGGCGTTGCGGTTACGACGCTACCATGGCCAGTCCACGGCGGTGATCTGGTCATTGATGGCTATAGGACAACCTATCTGGACTTCGTAAACAAACTTCTGAGAGCCGGACGAAAGATCAAAGAAGATGAAGGCGTCCCTTGGATCGTTCTTAACCACGAACCACCCGGTGGCACCCCGCTCTCGGCTACTTACACTGCCCCGGAGGCCGATTTTGCGAGGAGGATCATTGCTGCCGCAGAACCTGATTTTTCCCTCCACGGCCATATTCACCAAGCCCCCACAGCCCGTGACGGCTCCTGGATCTGGCAGATCGGGCCGACCATCTGCTTCAATGCCGGCCAGTCGCAACCAGGAGAACCACTCCACCACATCTTCCTCAAATGGCGAGACCCCGGCGACTGGTCGGCCGTGTGGAACGGTGCAGGCCTCATGCTTCGGGCCGACAGCAAGAAGAGGGGTTCCTCATGAGCACAAATCTTCCATGGTGGGAGACGCTGCCGATCATCCTTGCACCAAGACCACACATCCCGGAGAAAGACATCCTCTTGGTCATGCCTGAGCAACTTAGACCGGAGTGGAAGGCATTCATTCGGGGATCTCAGTGCCTCGTTCTTGATGATGGTGACAACGGGATCTACCCACACGATTTCTTCAAGTTTCTGAAAAGCCGGAATATGCGCTGAGAAGATTACCGCCGCAGAGCGATGGCGGTCGCCTATTTAAAAATGGAAGATCGAAAGAAATCGGCACATAAAATGATGAAAAGACAATCCCACTACAACCCGCTGGCCCGAGTGCCAGCAGACGAAAGTCCCCGCTCGGAGGCATGGGCGGAGGCATGCCGGATCGCCGAGTGGTTCCGTTGCCGCCACCCGACTGCAACTGTGCAGGCTTTCGGCTCGATTGTGCGCCGCGGTGCATGGAACCCGAGATCGGATATAGATCTCGCTGTGTCCGGCGTCTCGCACCTCTCTTGGAAATTCGAAATCGAAATCCAAGCTGCGTGTTCAACTTACGCGGATTAGTTTCGCCAACCATCAAGCAACCGCACCATGCTTTCGCGGTTCTTTGATACGTGAGGAACCGGGCGTGTGGCAGGCTCGAAGCAAAAACAAGCACAGGGCCGAACGAACGAGGTCGTCCCTTTGCCAGTTTCGCGCTGCCGCCCGACTTTTTCCGGTAGTGCGAAGCTCAGCGCGCACATCGCACAATACTTGGGGTATACCATCCAGTCACTTGCATCCCACCCATTCCACGCTCCCTGAAGCGGTATCAAAGACCACGCCCCTGAGCATCCCGTAATCGGTGCCGATATTCAGGCAAAGCGGAATTCCGCCCATGGGCCGCTCCGCAACCTTGCGGTGGGTATGACCGCACACCACCAGATCGATCTGATCCGCGTGCTCCTCCAAAACGGCACCGACCTTGGTGTTTCCTGAATAAGCGTGGAATATGTCCCGCTCTCCCTGGCGTTGCGGGTGCCCGTTCAAGCCCATCCAAGGAATGGTGTGCATCGCTGCCACCAGCCGTGGCCCACGCCGCCCCGCTATAAGAAGCCGGTCTCGAAGGCCATCCGCTTCATTGGTGGATTCTTGATCAACACGCTCCGCACAGTTTGGGATCATGATAAAATCATTCCATGAGGTGCGTCCCCATCCGCCCCGTAAATAGTCTTCCCGCGTGACCAGTCGTCCGTCGATTTTCAGTCCTTCAACGGCCATACCCAGATCAAAATGTCCATAGCCACCCACAACCACAGCCTCGGATAACTCAAGATTCTCGCGGTCAAGGAGAACGACATCCGACTCCCGACATGGCCCAACCCAATACCGGTCGCGGATATCATCCAGGGTTCGTGAATCATTCGCCTCACCACGTTCCAACCAGAAGTCATGATTGCCAAGACAGACGGCCAAGGGCAAATCGCCGACCACCGAGCGGAACTCCTGAATCGCATTCCCAGCCATGCGAGGAACGGCTAGATCCCCCGCGACCACCACGGCATCAACCACAGTGCCCGATAAAATGATTCGCAGTTGATTCAACATCGACCGTTCGCCCGCAAAGAGTGCCGTTGCGATGTTCAAATGGATATCTGACGTAAAAAGGATGTGCATAAAATTAGGGTTAACACTTGACCTATCATTCGCTTGTATTCGTCAGGCATCAATCCAGCGCTTCTATCGCAGGAAGCTCTGCCAGTCTCGGCCGAGGAATGTCGTGGTAGGACTATTTCCATTTGCGGCAGTCGATCCCGTATTTCAGAACATTGTGGGTCGCCCTAAGAAATGCACCTATGACCTCTTCCGCATCAATCTTCCACTCATTCATCGAGTAGTGGAGCAATTCTTGTTCATCATCGCATTCGGTCCCATGTTCAGCTGGGCTTTGTTGGGTCAAAGTGATCGAACTTCCATCCCACGAGCCTACGATGTAAAGCTCATCCGCGATTTTGAACGCGGGAGCTCCACAGGAGTTTTCGCAGCAAGTTTCTTCGATGCAGTCGCTCAAAGCTGTTTGGAACTTTGACATGGTTTCTGCCGGCTTTTCCTCGAATTCGTGGGCCAAGAATCTGGCTACGATTTCTCCAGAGGGCGAACAGAAATGGATGTATCCGCCCGCGACGCGGTGGACTCCCAAGGTTTCGATTCTGAATCCTCCCGGCAGGGGGATAATAGTGACTTCATCTTTCATGGTGTTTCTGTGCTGTTGTCGCAAAAGTTCTTATCGAATTATATAACAAGCTCGCATCCGGGTGTCGGTTCAGTTAATTTCCTTCCCATGCTCGAAGCTTTAGCTGGGGATGTAGGGCTGATGCTTTCAGCCTGGTAGGTGCCATCTCCATTGAGGGCAGCGAGCAGCAGTTCCTCGATCCACCGGCAACCGGACTGATTCTTGACCGCCGTTTCGATTCTTTGATCCGAGAGCCGAGCAAATGGCTTGGCCAGATGCGGTGGCAAACTTTCTCGGACTCGTCCGGCCATTTCCCGGTAGTCGCTCTCTTTGAGCGGATTGAGCTGCAGAATGGGACCTGCGAATCGATTGGCGATCTCGGGTGGGATGATTTGGTGCATCTCATGCGGAGCGAGCGCGCAATCCGCAGTGACCGGTTTGGCGTGGAAGCCACAGCTGGACTGACCGCGGGTCTCAAACAGGGATTGGAAGGCTCCGGCACCGACGATGACCATTTGGTTACGCAAGCGTTCCTCGACCGTGTGTCGCCTCAGTGCACATTCGTATTCTTCGTCCGATTCGTCCTCGCCATCAGTGGACTTGATGAGGAGTTGCTGGGGAACTTTCTGGTCGAGCAACGAAAAGATTTCCACTCGCAGGTGATTCATCCATGAGGACTGCTCACCGAGCTTGTCGGTCTCGTCGAGAAAGATGATTCCCTCCTTTTGCGTCAGGCAAAAGTGAGCGATGTCCAGCCAGGTTGGGCGTGCACCGCGCTCGGTGGCTCCAATGGGAATCCAGCTGGAAGCACTCAATTCGAAAACCGGCAGTTTCAACTCCTGCGCGACAGACCGGACGAGGGTTGTTTTGCCGGTGCCTGTGGGGCCGGTGATGAAGCGGTTGAAGCGGGGGCGCACTGGAAGATCCTGCCAGTTGGCCTCAAAATAGGTTTTGACGGTGCGAAGAATCTCTGCGTGGACGGCTCGTTGGTGTTGGAAGAGCATGGTGGTGATCCTTTCTGGATGAGTGGTTGCTTTGGTTGAAACCAGACACCACATCCGGCTCTACTCATCTCATGGTTGCCCATAGCCACGAGCGCCAAAAAAATCAAAATAATCGCACGAAGACTTCAAAAGGACACTAATGCGCCAGACATCTTCATCCGAGCATTAAACTGTGGAAACAATTTGCCTTGCCTGCAAATCTCGGCCTTCTCGGGGTATTGTGGGCACTGCTAAAGGATTGGTTCCCCGAGACGGAGGAAATTGAAATTTGAAATTTTTTTGGCGTGTCCGATCTCTTGCTCTCCATGTTAAGAATACCTTGAGTCAAAGGCACCCAGCAAAATTGCACAGTGGAGAGCAACAAGAAGATACAACGAGAAACAGCCGTCGCAGACCCACAGACAATGAGACCAGAGAAAATGTCGCACGGGCAGTCAAAGAGTACTGCGAAGGGCAGACACTCGAACAAGAAATTGAAGACCTGCGCGATGCTGGCTTCTTAGAAGGACCATGCGATTCAGTTAGCCAAGAGACAACCACTATCCGACGGCCTGATCAACGCCGGACTTGCAAAGAAAAGTGCGAAATTCATTCCAAACGAAAACCTGGGGATGTCAGATCAGATGGATCCCGTTTAAACTTCAACTACCACAACTGGGATGCCCCTTGGTGGAAAGCCGTCGCAATGCTCCAACAAGGAACTCCTTTGGGAGCTGATCTCCTCGAAGAAATCAAGGAGCACGAAAAATCCAGCTGCCCAGAAATCTGGCAAATTTGCAGGGCCATCCTGGATGCCTGCGAAGGGAAGCCTCCGGGAAGGTTTGGAAGATGGGTGTTACAACCCAACGTTCTCCTACTGTCACTCTACACCAAAACAGGCAGAAAAAGGAAATACGGCCGACTCAAGAGGGGCTAACCCACGGCAATGCATGGCATCCGACCAACCAGAGGGCCTTATTCGTCAGACGTTTGCGTTTCAGACTTCATGTTGGGAAGAAAGTCGCGCAGTTCTTGAATGAGTTCTTCACGCGTTTCCGGGTCAAGAGACGGCGGATTGCCTCGCTTTATTTCAACACCCATCGTTTCAAGTGTTGGTTGATCCAAGAAGTGATCGGTTAACATGAGCGAAAGCGCGTGCTCATCTTCACTTTTAGGGAGTGCAAGGCATTTCGGGCATGGAGCAAATGCCCCAAACTTGAACTCCCCGCATTTAACGCAAATCGCAATGGTCATGGGTGTAGTTTGTTTTTGGCTTCGGAAGTGGCGGCCGACCTGCAATGATTTAAATGCAACCCTTTGTTGGCATGGTCATTTTGAGCAGGAATCTGGCGTGCTCAGCGTTGAGGGTTGTTAGTCCGAGATCGGCATCAACAAAAACGAAGTTGCCCGCATAGCGCGCGGCGGGGTCATCATCCAGGACGACATATCGCAGACCGGGTGCGCCATGCTTGGCAAGCCAGGCATCGATTTCATCGCCTCTTCGCGTCTCTTCACTAACCTCCGGTATAAGCGGCGTGAAACCGATGATGCGATCCACGTAGGCACCCAAACCATTTTTTTCGAAAGCCACGGGAATGCGATCTGCAATATCTTCCCTCCATGAACTTGAGATCACGATGCGGGCATCGGTGGCTTCCAGAAGCTCTCGAAGTGCAGCGACGGCGGTGCCCGTGAAACATTCACGCCCGCCAGACCGGGTGTGAGTGCCCGGGGTGTTGAGAACGCCGTCGATGTCGAGGAACAGGATGGGATGTGGAAGCATGGCCAGGGTTGGTTGAGAGGATTGCGAGCAGAGCCCGACTCGGGCTCTCAAATGCAGGTGTGTGAGGTGGACCCCAAAATTCGGGCCACCAGCTAAGCTTAAAAAGTTGGCGAATTT
>CAZSPO010000259.1:0-5547 GCA_964608775.1 uncultured Chthoniobacterales bacterium
CCTACTCCTGCGCATGACCTGGTTCGGCCTGCGCAAACTGCGCTTTCACCGCTGAGCCGCCCATTGGGAGTGACGACGGCACATGGGTGCCTTGTTCCAGACTGTACTTGAGCGCGATCCCCGTGGCTATGTCGCTCGTGCTCCTTGGCTTCGCTTTGCCCGAAAGCCCCGGCTGGGAGGACATGCCTTATCTTCCCGTTTGAATTTTTTCGTTTACAGAGCCGTTCCCGCGATTAAGAAATTTACTTTTGTTTATTAAAAATTTTAATCCAATCGCATCTTGCCTAACGTTACTAATCGTCCAGTTGCCCTTAACCCACGTCAAATGATTATGGAAACCTTGAGTTCTTTTCTTTTTTCCTCGGCTCGTCGTTCCGGGAAGTCCTCGGTCCTGAGAGCATGTGTAATAGCCGGAATCCTGTCTCTGGCGACTTCAGGGCTGGGGGCCGCTGAAGAGCACCAGGACCTTGCCGAATCGACTGAAACCCGCCGCCCCGTAACGGTAGGGGGGGCCAAGCCTGTCAAGCCGGTGGTTCCGACGGCCAAGCCCGAAACGATTTCCGGCCTGCAGGATTCATTGGTTGTGGCCCCGTCGGCGCAAAAGGCACGCGTGGTTTTCTCGATCAGTGAGGAGGCGCGTCAACGACTGGAACGAATAGCCGATGAGGACATGGGGCGGTTTTTGGAAGAGCAAAAGCGGAAAAGGGCGCGTCAGTTCGAGGGGCTCCAGCGTGAATTTGCCGGAGAACTGGAAGCGATGCAACGCCACTTGGAGGCAAGCGATTCATACCGGCAGGCCAAGCGCGAGTTCGACCAATTGATGAAGCAACTCGAAGGGGCGACCGATGAACCGGCCCGGGAGAAGATCCAGGCGAATCTGGAAAAGTTGATGGTGTCGAATAAGCAAATGTTGGAGGATGCATTTGGGCGCGCCGGACTGACTGCGGATCGGATGACGAAACGCGCTCTCCGCTACCTGGGCAAGGTAACCCTTCGTTCAATTGGATTAGGTGCCTTTGTTCTGGACGCTGCACGGGATGCCGTTGTCCCCGATCCGGGCTACTCACCGGACGCAAACACGTGCGCCACGCCTCCTTTTGCGGAAGATTCCAAGAAGGAAAGTGACCTTTTCGGGATCGCCGTATTCTTGTCACCTTCGAATCACTGTTCTGAAACCGACGGAAGTATAAGGCAACAGAGTGTTTCTTTAACCCCAGGTGGTGGTGCAAATCTCACTGGTTATCACCGCATTCCGGTAACGGTTCCCGCCGGGTACACCCGAATGAAAGTCACGGTGACCTTCGACCATGAGTATAGTTTCTTCGCGCTCGCGCTGCTAGGTTTCGCTCACGCGGGCGGTGACGCCTTCCTTCGAATTTATGGCTGGGATGAAGGCGCAAGGATTGCGGGAAAAACCTTTTCGCTCGACGGCTACTGGTCGCTGATCGCTTGGATGGGCGCTACCACGATTGAGGAAGAGCGCTCCCTTATTCAGGAAATCCCCATTTCCAACAATGGCGGTGAGTATATGATCCGCGCTGGTGCCAGCACGTGGACGCTTACAGCTTTAAATGGTTGCTGTGTTGCATCTTACGGAGGAGGCGTGACGCGTGTTTGCGTGGAATTAACGCGGTAAGCCTCAATCGAAAAGGCAATGAAATCCAACAAACCGGGTGGACTGTTGATTTGCTTCCGGCTGGCAACAGCGGTAGTGAGCCTCTGGTTCGCAGGGTGTGGCGGTCCGGACCCGGACGAGGCTGCGCTTGAAGTGATCGTCGAACGCCCCGATTCCGGTCAAACGAATGTTGGCGGAGTGCCGCAGGCAGGCGCCGTACAGGCTCAATCCCCGGAATTTAGCCGGGACCCGGCTCTGGTTGGGACATGGATCAACGAAGCATGGAGCCAGGACGGTTCACTGATGGACGTGTCGGTGATGACCTTTCACGCTGACGGTCGGGCCAGTCTCGGAGCAGCGCGTGGATTCTGGAACACTGCGAACGGGATCATCTACACCCGCGAAGAGCAGTATCCCCAACTGGTTCCGATGATGCGTTATCACATCGAACGCGGTCGCATGATCGTCTACTACCGCGACGGCACAACCGACTATTGGGCGAAGCAGCAGTAAGATCTGACACAGGAGTCTGATTATGGGTGCATCCGAAATTAAACGTTTCATTTTTTTCATGGCATGGATGCAGTTGTCCGTTTTTGTCATGTGGGCCGACGATCTGACGGGCCGGTATGCGAATGATTCCGTCGCGCTGGAACTGGATGGCGGCGCGGAATCCGGTTACACCGGTAGCGTTCGCCTGGGAGGCGGGGAGCCCATGGCCTTGACTGCTGTCCCCGATGGGGAAGCGGCGGTTAGCGGGACATTCTTCTTCGGTGGAGTCGAATTTGGCTTTTCTGCCAGGCTGCAGGAGGATGGTCAACTTCTCTACCAGACAGGCAATACATCCATGGTATTGACGCGGCAGGGTGGAGATTCCCCTTTGGAGCCAGGCAATCCGTTCGACACGCTTTCGGTCGCAACACCCGAAAGTCCGAACGCTGCTTCGGAAACTCCGGACCTAGCGGCGGAACCGACGGTTGATCCGTTTACGGAACTGGACGGCCTCAACCTCGGCAAAGTCCGCGAGGACCGGAACCGGGTCTGGACTCTCCTTCTTTACATCGCCGCCGACAACAATCTCGAATCCAACGGGGTTGACGACATCAACGAACTTGAGGCCGGATTTCCCGAGGAGGGCGTGGAGATAATTGTCTTCATCGACCGGGCGGAGGGCTATGATGAAACAAACGGCGACTGGAAAGATGCGCGTATCTTCCGGATTCGAAAGGATGACGACCGCGAGAATATACGCTCAGAGCAACTGGCCTACCTCGGCGAAACCAACACGGGCAACCCCAAGGTTTTGGAAAATTTCCTGAAGGAATCCATGAGATGTTTTCCCGCCCGTTATACAGGCCTGATCATGTGGGACCATGGCAATGGCTGGTCCGGCATGGCGCACGACAACACCGCACCCTCCTCGGTTGACGGTCACGACCTCCTCGAACTTCCCGAGTTATCCAGTGCGCTCGAAAACGCCCTTTCGGCAACGGACGGACGGGACAAGCTCGACCTCATCGGGTTCGACATGTGCCTGATGGCCCAGATTGAGGTCGCGGAGGCGGTCGCCAACCATGCGGAAGTGATGCTGGCCTCCCAGGCTGTCGAGGATGTCGACGGCTGGCCCTACAATCTTGTTCTCCCGGCCTTCAGTGATCGAACTTTCGGTGTCCGTCGTTTGGCCGGCAACATCATCGAGGGTTTCCGCACCTACTACCTTCAAAAAGAAAACACCCTGGCCCCGCTCTCAACGCTTTCCGCCATCGATCTCAGTATGCTGCCGGGTGTTCTCGAAGCTTTCCGCGGCAATGTCGCCGCCATGGAAGAGGACATCGATCTGGGGTGGAGTTCCCTCAGCCGGGCGATCTTTTTCTCGGAGTCCTTCACCGGAAGCACGGACCTTGATGACCTTCAGCAGCGCGATTCACAGGCGGTTGCCTCGTTCGACATGATTTCCTGCCTTGCCCTTTACAACGAACTTCGCGGCGTATCCCCGACCAACGATACCTTCCGCGACCTGATCGATGCGACAGACCGTATGGTAATCAATTCATGGGCCGGACCAAACCGGAAATCCGCTCGCGGCATCTCCTTTTATGCTCCCATCCGTGCGGCCCAGTTTACCGATGCCTACAGCCAGTTGAATTTCGCGAGGGAAACCCGTTGGGATTCCCTCCTTGCAGAATTGCATGCCAATCAACGCGACGACGAGAGTCCGCTGACCATCACAAATTTCGAACTGCGCGACGCCGATGGCAAACGGGTCGAGGCCATTCCGGCCATGGATGCCAGCCACTTGCATTTCGACGTCGACGGGAAGAATATATTGATGACCGAAGGCCGTGAGCTGGTCCCGCTCGGGGGAGAGGAGGGCTGGTTTGCCATCTCTGGTAAATGGATCCTCATGGATCCCGACTTTTTGCAAGACGTGCAGACGGGTCGCCGGGAATTCAGCTCAAGTACCATCCGCAATATCTCGCCTCCCTATGTTGACGGCGTTAATCCGTTAAGCATCGAATTGACCGGACTGAAATTCGGACTCACGGACGGCCGGAGCGTATGCCATCCGACCTTTGATTTCCGGGATATCGACTCAGATTTTGCGACCGTTCCGATCATTTACTCGGAACCGGAGCTTGGGAGCATTCAAGGGCAGCTCCTTATGGATAAGCGATGGTGGAAGGCGGCAGGAATGGTCTTCTACCTGGAAGGTCAGGTCTTTGAGTTGCCGATCCAGCCGGGTGGAACCATCACACCGTTGGCCGAGGTGCGTGATGTCGATGGCAATGTTGATATTATTCCAACGGGTGAGCTGAGCACCGACTACCCGATCACCTATTCGGCGAGTTTTGTCGGCGAGGGACAAATGATCGTCCAGCTGATTGCCGAGAACCTTGCTGGACGCAGGACGACCGCGTTTCACGCGCTGAAATCCGCTCCTCTTGATCCTTCGCTTGCGGACATGGTCAGCCGCGGGCGTTTCCGGCTTGATGACCTTGAGGGACCGTGGGAAGTCCATCTGCCCGTCTTCAATGCGGATGGAGTCACTTCGGCCCCAAGCGGATACGAGGGTCGGTTTGTTGCCAGTCCGGAACTGCCCGGATCTCTCCTCTATCAGTTTACAGTCAACGGCGAGAAGAACGACCTTATCGGCTTTGCCGAGTTGCATGATGCTGAGGAATGCATCCTGAAAATCGCATATTTCAACAGCCAGAATGAGTACAGCCACACGGAGCTTTACTGGTGCTCCAAGGCCGATAATCCGGAGCTGGGGCCAATCATTATTGCCCGTAACCTGAACATGGGAACGGCGGGCATCCGTTATCTCATGCGGCCTTCGGATTATCGCACGGCATCTTCCCAGGGCCCCGCCCAGGGTGGGGCAAGCGGATACGGAACATCGCAAGAAAGCTACGGAGCTGGGCCTTCCCAGGCCGAACATCAGGCTGCGGTTTTGCCGGGGAACAGTGCCCAGTCCCTCTTGGGAAGCTGGGTGTCTGTTGCTGACAGGACGGTGGTTACCTTCAGTGGTAACCAATGGCAGCAGTCGCAGCAAAACGTTCTCCAGGACGGAGGCTTGTTCGAGGCTGCCAATGGCATCGCGTATTTGCAAAGCCAATACAGCGGCGAGATCTACTCCTACTATTTCGCGGTAGACGGCAATGTCCTGACGGCTGTAAACGTCGCCACGGGCGAGCAACTCACATTCCAGAGGATCCAGTGACACCGGTAGGGTCTGCGGTCGTTCTCGGTACTAAAAACTACTTTAGACACCTTTATTAAAAAGGCGGTTAAGTCTACGGCTCATCAGGTGGGGCTGATCTCAAAACCAAGAAACCTGGTTGTGTCGCATCGTGGACGGTGGTGCCGCCCATTGGGGCGGGCCTACCGGTAAAGCCAGTAGGGCCGGGTGCGTTGATGGAAGTCGGCGG